>NZ_JBQNBW010000008.1:0-55133 GCF_052169735.1 Treponema sp. | reverse complement strand
CTTGTTCTTCCCAACAGGAGTTCCTCTTATGAATTTATCTTGGACAGATGTGAAAGCTGCCCTTTATATCCTACAACTACCACCAGTCTACTGATTTTATGAGCAACCAAAGCCTCTATTGTATACTCTATCAATGTTTTTCCATTGACTTTGACCATACATTTTGTTGCATCCTTTGTGTAGGATCTCAACCGTTTTCCCATACCTGCTGCTAAAATAATTGCTTGCATATTCTCCTCCATGTAAGTGACCGTATAGAGGGTAATGCTACAACGACTAATAGATTCGTGAGCCCCCTACATCGCAAATAAATCTACGGAAAACTTCTAAAAAACTGATTCGCAATCCGCTTTGCGGATATGATAAACCATTTCCTTACAGAACAAGCCGATAGGCTTGAAGTTTTTCGAGGTTCCCAATTATTTATCCATAAAATATCGCCCCTATTATATGGCATATAGCACTTTTTATCAACTCAAAGATACGGGCAGCGCTAAACCAGCGGTTTCTAGCGGTTCTGCTTAGACAAGGGGGATACCATCTCCCTTCTTTGACCATTGGAGCTGCCGTAAAGACTGGAATTTATTTCCATTATCCTTTATCATTAAGCTATGAATATATTTGAGAAATGTGCGTTGCAAACGCCTGATATTTTGCTTCCTAATAAAAACATAGACCTCACTGCCTGGTCTGTGATTGCCTGTGATCAATATACCCAGGACACTGAGTATTGGCAGAAAGCGGCAGACATTGCAAAAAATGTTCCTTCAACATTACACATGATTTTGCCAGAAGTTTATTTGAATACCCTCTCCGAAGATCAACGGAAACACGCTATTGCACAGATACAATCCACGATGAAAACCTATCTTGCTGACTCTATTTTTGCAGAACCAGTTCATTCGATGCTGTACATTGAGCGGAAAACCGCGTATAACCGCTTGCGAAAAGGCATTGTTACCGCGATCGATCTGGAAAAATACGACTGGAGACCTACTTCAAAGGCGGAAATACGGGCAACCGAAGCAACGATTGTAGAGAGGCTGCCGCCCCGTATGGAAATTAGGAAGGGTGCGGCGCTCGAAATGCCGCATATTATGCTGCTTGTAAATGACCCAACACGGCTTTTAATCGAGAAAATCGGTACAGCTTTGCATACTGCCAAGACAGAACCGCTCTATACTGCCCCGCTCATGATGAATGCCGGATCCATTACCGGATGGGCTATTCCTTCCGGCTATTCCGGCGATATAGAAACGGCACTTGAGCAGCTGTACACTGCCAACACGGGGACGGACGGCTCGGTTTTTATGTTTGCTGTAGGGGATGGGAATCATTCACTGGCAACGGCAAAGGCGGTATGGGATGCCTACAAAGAACAATGCGGCGGCGTTAAACAACAAGACGGGACGGTCTCACTGCCCAAGGAGCTTGAACACAGCCTGCTGCGCTATGCGCTTGTTGAAATTGTCAACCTCTATGACGAAGGACTCACGTTTGAGCCGATCCATCGGGTTATCTTCGGGACGGATGCGCAAGACCTGATCAGTTTTTTGCAGCAGAAATTGGGAGGAACTATCCTCGCGTGCAGCACACCGCAGGAATTGCAGGATAGGGTTGAACATTCGAGCAGTGCATTCGGTTTTATTGCCCCAAAGAATAGCCTTACCTGCTTAGATACAGAAGTGTCAGGTCTTGCAGTCAGCGCCTTGCAGCCGCTTTTGGATGAATATATTGCAGCACATAGGCTCGAAATCGATTATATCCATGGTGCTGAGGAAGCATTCAGGCTCCCGCAGTATAAAGACGCAGTTTCTCTTCTTCTACCGCCCATAGAAAAGGACAGTTTCTTTTCTACCATAGCGGAACAAGGCTCCCTCCCGCGGAAGAGTTTCTCGATGGGAGAAGCAAGCGAAAAGCGGTTTTATCTTGAATGCCGGAAACTCATCGAGCCTGATACATAATGCCGTATCACACTGAAAAGATCATACCAGCTTGCGAGCAGCAATACAGCCAAGTCATTGCATTGCTGGAAGCAGAGAACTTACACCTTGATAGAAACCTCGACTGTACTTATGGACTTTTTTCCGAGTCAGGGGAGCTTGTTGCTACCGGATCTGCCTATAAAAACACCCTGCGCTGCCTTGCTGTACGGAAGGATGTACAGGGGGAAGGACTCCTCCCGCTTTTAGTCAGTGAATTGATTGCAGACAGGAATGAACAAGGCTTTTTCAATCTTTTTATTTACACAAAACAGAAATCAGCATTATTTTTTGAAAAACTCGGCTTTTATCCCGTCGCAACAGCCGGCGATAAACTGGTATTCCTAGAAAATAAACGCAAGGGTTTTGAAAAATATCTTGATACATTGCAAAAAGAATCCCCTACAGCAGCTGAAGAACCTTCTGCTGCGAGACAAAACATCGGTGCAATTGTTATGAATGCAAATCCTTTTACCAAGGGACATCTTTTTTTGATTGAGCAGGCAGCAGCTGTTACCGACCGGCTCCATCTTTTTATGGTCTCGGATAATGCTTCTGTAATACCGTTCAGCGTGAGGGAGCGCTTGATCAAAGAAAATACCGCGAGCCTCCCTACCCTCTTCTATCATAGAACCGATGACTATCTTATTTCCTCGGCAACCTTTCCTTCCTATTTTTTGAAGGATACTGATGAGGCAATCACCCTGCAAGCAGCTCTTGATGCCGCTTTGTTTACACGTATTGCAAAAGCCCTGCATATTACTCACCGCTTCGTTGGGGATGAACCGTTCAGCCGCGTAACAGGGCTCTATAACCGAACCTTACAGGAAGCATTACCGGCGCAAGGGATAGAATTGCATGTAATCCCTCGAAAACAAGCCGCAGGTGTTCCGATCAGTGCGTCAAAAGCACGGATTCTGCTGCAGGAAGAAAATTGGGAACAATTAGCCGACATTCTTCCCCCTGCAAGTCTGCACTTTTTTCAATCCCCTGAAGGAGCGGCTATTATCAGCATGATTAAAACAATGGGGAACCTGACACATTATTAAAACACTTTGCTGTAATACGGATTTGACAGGGTATTTTTATTGAGTTATACTGGTAAAAGTTATTTAAGGAGGCGCAACTATGCGGAGATTAAACTTAAAAACAATGCTGAAAGCAGCAGCGCTGATGGTCAGTGTCTGGGCTATCTGTTCATGTTCTGATGACGGAAAAGCAGCAAAAAAAGCAATGAAGGTCGGTATGGTTACCGATGCCGGAACGATTGATGATAAGTCATTTAATCAAGGTACATGGGAAGGTATTGTCCGGGCTGAAAAAGAACTCGGTGTTGAAATTAAATACCTCAAACCGGTCGGTACAACTGAGGCGGACTATGTAAAAGAGATTGATAACTTGTATGATTCAGGATATAAATTCATTGTATGTCCCGGTTTTAAATTTGAAACGGCAATTTTTAAAGCGCAAACAAAACACCCTGATGCAAAGTTTGTACTTATTGATGGTAATGCTCACCCGGCAGATTCCTCTGATGCGCAAAACGGTCCGAATACCGTTGGGATTATCTTTGCAGAACAGGAAGCAGGTTTCTCCGCAGGTCTTGCTGCAGCGCTTCAGTTGAAAGAGGGGCGTTTCGGTTTTATCGGCGGTATGGAAATTCCCGCAGTTCAAAAATTTAACTGGGGCTGGCAGCAGGGTATCAAATATGCGAACGAACATTTTGGTACCGCTATCGAAATGCATCCTGAAGATTTTGTGTATCAAGGGACATTTAGTGATATAGCAGCAGGTCAGCAGATTGCAGCATCCATGTTTGATCGCGGCGTTAAGTGTATTCACGCAGCAGCGGGCGGTGTCGGTGTCGGTGTTATCAACGAAACCAAGGCACGCCGTCAGGTTGGTAAAGAAGTTTGGGTTGTCGGTGTTGACGTTAATCAGTATAACGAGGGACTGCTTCCTGATGGAAAATCCGTTGTCTTAACTTCTGCGATGAAATATATTGATCGGGGATCTTTTGATATGGTTAAAGAAGAGCTGAGCGGTACCTTTAAAGGCGGACGCACACTTCAGTTGACCGCAAAAGAAGATGCTGTCGGTATTCCCACGGAAAACCCCAACCTGTCGAACGATGTTCAAAAACAGGTTATGGATGTGTATGCTCAAATTAAATCCGGGGCGGTTGTAGTTGCCGACCAACAAGGCGATTTGTTCCGCTAATATAAGCGCTTATTGTGAATCCGAGGTCGTAGCTTGTTTACTGCCTCGGATTTTCTTTATAAATAATTAAATAAAAGTTTAGTGGTTTTTCTAAATAAAGGAAGGTCTGCTCTGTCTGAACAATATGCTATCGAAATGCGCCATATCCGAAAGGAATTTCCCGGTATTGTTGCCAATGATGATATAACCTTACAGGTAAAAAAAGGTGAAATACATGCTATTTTAGGGGAAAACGGCGCTGGAAAATCTACTCTGATGAGTATTCTATTCGGTTTATACCATCCCGATGCAGGAGAAATCCTCGTAAATGGAAAGCCGGTCGTTATCAATAACCCGAATGATGCGAACGAACTTGGAATCGGTATGGTTCACCAGCACTTCCAGCTGGTTCATAACTTTACTGTTACAGAGAATATCATTCTTGGTCAGGAGGGTTCTTTCTTCCTTGACATCCGTAAGGCAGAACAACGGATTAAGGAGTTAAGCGCCCGGTACGGTTTGCAAATTGATCCTAATGCACGGATTATGGATATAACGGTTGGTATGCAGCAGCGTGTGGAGATATTAAAAATGCTCTACCGCAATGCAGACGTTCTCATTTTTGATGAACCGACGGCTGTTTTAACGCCGCAGGAAATCGAAGAACTCATCCAAATAATGAAGAATTTAATCAGCGAAGGGAAATCCATCATTCTCATTACCCATAAATTACAGGAAATAAAGGATGTTGCTCACCGCTGTACCATTATCCGGCGCGGTAAGTTTATCGATGTGATTGATGTTGCAACAACTTCTAAAAATGAAATGGCAGCAAAAATGGTCGGTAGACCGGTTGAGTTTAAAGTACAGAAGGCTCCTGCAAAACCGGAAGAAGTAATACTTGATATTCAGCATCTCAAGGTGATTGGTGCAAAGAAGGTGCCTGCGGTTAACGATTTTTCGCTGCAGGTACGGAGAGGAGAGATTGTCGGTATTGCCGGTGTAGACGGCAACGGACAAAGCGAATTGGTACACGCAATTTCCGGTCTATTGCCCATTATGGATGGTTCCGTATCACTGTGCGGAAATGATATAACCAAGTTCTCAATCCGTGAGCGCAATGAAGCAGGACTGGGGGTTGTACCGGAAGATCGGCAAAAACACGGCTTAGTTCTGCAATACTCCATTGCTGAAAATACGATTATTAAATCATATTATACTTCAGACTTCCAAAAGCATGGATTCCTTCGTAGTAATGAGATATTCTCGTTTGCCGATAAAATTGTCAAACAATTCGATGTCCGATCCGGGGAAGGTTTTTATTCTGCCGCAAAAAACTTGAGCGGCGGTAATCAGCAAAAGGCGATTCTCGGACGGGAAATATTGCTGAATCCTGAACTGCTCATCGCAGTACAGCCCACCCGCGGTTTGGATGTCGGAGCTATCGAAGCAATTCATAAAGAACTGGTAAAGCATCGTGACAGCGGACATGCCGTCTTGCTTATCTCTTTTGAATTGGATGAAATTTTCAATTTATCTGACCGTATCGCTGTTATGCATGGCGGAACCCTAACGGGAATTGTACGTCCTGAAGAAACGAGCGTTGAGGAAGTCGGATTACTGATGGCAGGAGAGCGGAAACAAGGAGGGCACCGTGACCATTAAAAAACAGACGACACTTGCAGACAATAATATGGTAATAAGTTTGTCTGCCGTATTGCTTGGTTTGATTGCCGGTGCGGTTCTTATTCTGTTTATCGGCGAAAATCCGCTTATTGCGTTTACCTATTTGTTCCGCGGCGGTTTGATGAATATTGAACGTATCGGTAATACACTGGCAACGGCAACAACGCTGTTATTAGTGGGTCTTTCCGTTTCATTCGCATTTAAAACAGGGCTTTTTAACATCGGCGGTTCCGGTCAAATGCTGATCGGCGGTTTGCTCGGCAGTATGTTTGCCTTATCGGCAACTTCCCTACCGCGTCCGCTCTTTTTTATCTTGCTTATTCTCATTGGAATTATAGGCGGAGCACTCTGGGGGCTTGTTCCCGGACTGCTAAAAGCGCTCTTTAATGTCCATGAGGTAGTTTCTACTATTATGATGAATTGGATTGCATACTGGATGGTATTCTATATTGTACCGGGATATCTCAAAGCAGAATATCTTGAAACGGAAAGTAAATCGATTGCTGTTGCCCGTTCATTAAGAACTCCCTGGCTCACAAACCTCTTTAACAGTGAATATGTCAATTACGGTATTTTCCTCGGCATCCTTGCGATGCTATTCTTAAAGATTGTTCTGGATAAGACAACCCTTGGTTTTGAACTAAAAGCTGTTGGCTATAATAAGAACTGTGCTGAGTATGCCGGTATTAAAGTTAACCGAAATATCGTTATTTCTATGATGATTGCAGGAGGACTTTCGGGTTTAGCCGGACTTACCTATTATACCGGATATTCGCTCAATATGCAGATCGGTATTATGCCTTCTCAGGGCTTTGACGGTATTGCCGTCTCGCTGCTTGGTGCAGGTACTCCTATCGGTGTTGCCCTCAGTTCTCTCTTTTTTGGTGTGCTGCATGTCGGTAAAGGATTTATGAGCGCTAATACGGTAGTGCCCCCCGAAATTGCGGACACTATTATTGCGGTTATCATTTACTTTACTGCGACGAGTTTGCTCTTTAAGCGATTCTGGGGTGTTATCTCTAAAAAGCTTCGTAAGCAGCAGCCTCCGGCACAGACAGTACAGGAGGCATAAGCTATGTGGCATATTTTAGCATTAATTTTCCCTTATGTAATTGCATATACCATTCCTCTTCTTATAACCTCCCTCGGAGGCTTGTACAGCGAACGGAGCGGTGTTACCAACCTTGGTCTTGAAGGACTGATGATTGTAGGCAGTTTTTCTGCAGCCGTTGTTATCAATATGATGCAAAACGTTGTGCCTGCCGGGCTTGTCGTTCCTATCGGATTGCTGGTTGCTGTCGCCGCCGGCATCTTGTTTTCGCTGCTGCACGCTTTTGCTTCCATCACGCTCAAAGCAGATCAAGTTATTAGCGGTACTGCAATTAACATGCTTGCTACTGCTTTAACCATTTATCTTGCCCGTACTATAACAGGATCCGGGAATGTGCGGGTTACCGGTATTGTGCGGCAGGATGTGCCGGGACTTTCAAAAATTCCGGTATTGGGGTCATTGTTTTTTGCGCAAGCATACTGGAGTACTTGGTTGGTTTTAGCTATCCTGATTCTTTCGTGGATATTGCTCTATAAAACCTCATTCGGGTTACGGCTGCGTGCCTGCGGCGAACATCCTTCAGCTGTTGCAAGCGCCGGCGTTAATGTGCATAAAATGCGGTATTTTGCCGTGTGCGCAAGCGGGGTTCTTTCCGCATTGGGCGGTGCCATTATTTTGGTAACCTATTCCGGTGAATTTAATGGCGGAGTAGACGGGCTTGGCTTCTTAGCTATTGCAGCTTTAATCTTTGGACAATGGAAGCCTTTCGGTATTTTGGGCGCGACCTTC
This sequence comes from Treponema sp., assembly GCF_052169735.1. Lineage (GTDB taxonomy): Bacteria > Spirochaetota > Spirochaetia > Treponematales > Treponemataceae > Treponema. The sequence continues at coordinate 47,426 of NZ_JBQNBW010000008.1, read as the reverse complement.
TTTTTCGGCTTTGCCCGTACCGTTGCAAACGTATCGCAGGTTATTCCGGCATTGAGCGGTATACCTCCGGTATGGCTCAAGATATTCCCATATCTGGTTACGCTGATAGCCCTCGTACTATTTAGTAAAAACTCTGCAGCTCCTAAGGCAAACGGCGAACCGTATTAAGATATATTAGACCTGTTCAGAAACAAAAGTTTCCGAACAGGTTTATTGAAGAGTTTGCATTTTTTGGGGATGCCCATTAGCTATTTATGTATCTTTGTGTCTCCATGGTAATAAAAACTCATCGTAAAAGACGCAAAGATCTCCTCAAAGCTGATCCCGGCAGATACCCCTTTTTAGAACCTGTGCGTCTTCTGCGATGAAGAAAAACAAAGATAAAACATCGGCTGCTCATAGCTAATATTGCGCAGCCTCATTAAGCGAATAAGGAGGAATGAAAATGGGAAATTATAGGAAACAGCTGAATAAGGAAGCGGCGTTGACCGTTGGGCTGTATGTTTTCTATTTTGTATGGTGGTATTTTTTTGCGTATTATTTCGGCGAGCAAGAGGTAAGCGCATACCGGTATATTTTAGGCTTGCCTGAATGGTTCTTTTATTCGTGCGTTTTGGGACTGGTGGTGATAAACATTGCGGTTTTTGTAGTCGTAAAGTGTTTTTTTCGAGATATACCGCTGGATACATGTTGTGATGCACAAACTGAGGAGGGAAAAAAATGCTGATTGCCGTACCGATTATCTTGTATCTTATTTTAATGCTTTTTATCGCATTTCAGGTAAATAAAAAAAAGCGGCTTACCGCTGATTTTGCGGAAGAATACTATATCGGAAGCCGCGATATGGGCGGTATCGTGCTTGCAATGACCTTAATTGCTACTTATGTCGGCGCAAGCTCTTTTATCGGCGGTCCGGGCGTTGCCTATAGACTCGGACTCGGCTGGGTACTGCTTGCCTGTATACAAGTTCCGACAGCTTTTTTCACACTTGGTATTTTAGGAAAAAAGCTGGCACTTTTATCACGGAAACTGAAGGCGGTAACACTCTTGGATATTTTAAGAGCGCGTTATCAAAGCGATGCGGTTGTCATTTTGAGCGCATGTATGCTGCTGATTTTTTTCACCGGCGGTATTGTCGCTCAGTTTGTCGGCGGGGCGCGGCTCTTTGAAAGCGTAACGGGTGCGCCGTACATTGTCGGGCTTTCGATATTTGCCGTTGTTGTTATCACCTATACCACGATTGGAGGCTTCCGGGCTGTTGCTCTGACGGATGCTATACAGAGTTTTGTGATGCTGCTTGCAACTTTCATCTTGTTCTTTGTTATCCTGAAAAAAGGGAACGGCATGGAATCGATTATGCGTACTATTGCGGAACGGAATCCCGATTTACTCAGACCTGATTCCGGCGGAAATATTGCTAAGCCTTTTATTTTGTCGTTCTGGGCGTTGGTCGGTGTTGGTATTTTGGGTTTGCCGGCTACGACGGTACGCTGTATGGGCTTCAAAAACACGAAAGCTATGCACCGTGCAATGGTAGTCGGTACGTCCGTTGTCGGGATACTGATGCTGGGTATGCATTTGGTCGGTGTGATGGGCGCTGCGGTAGAGCCGGGTGTAGAAGTAGGCGACAAAATAATTCCAATTTTAGCCTTAAAGCATTTGCACCCCTTGTTAGCAGGCATTTTTATCGGCGGACCGCTCGCTGCAATTATGTCAACAGTTGACTCCCTATTGATTATCAGCTCTTCTACCATTATAAAAGACATCTATTTGCACTATATTGAAAAAGACGCAGCGGAAGAAAAGGTTAAAAAACTTTCTACATACTGCTCACTGGGATTTGGAATACTCGTGTTTTTATTGGCAATGCGACCTCCTGAATTATTGGTGTGGATTAACCTTTTTGCACTTGCCGGACAAGAAACGCTCTTTTTTGCACCTATTCTGTTAGGGCTGTATTGGAAAAAAGCGAATGCGATGGGCGCTGTTGTTTCTATGCTTGCCGGCGCCGGTTCGTATCTCTATATTACCATTATGAAAACGCCTATCTTCGGTATGCACCCTGTTGTTCCATCCTTAGTTATTGCACTGATTGCCTTTTATTTCGGCACAAAATTCGGAAAAGAACCGAAGCAGGAAACGCTGGATATCTTTTTTGGAGACTAAACAACAAGCCCGACGCGGCTTGTGAGTACTGCTCAAGGTTTCGCACTGAGTGTGCGATCCGGCACGGATGCCGGTGGTTCCAAACAGAAACGAGTTGTGCCAATTTACAACGTCCGTGTTGTAAATTGCCTTGCGAGTTTTACAAAAAGAAGTTTTTTGTAAAACATCGTTTCTGCTTAACACACCCGCCCTCCGTGGCGGTACTGAACAAAAACTCGCAGTCAACAATGTACAAGGATGTATATTTTTGACGAGGTGGTTGCAGCCGGCTTTAATACTCTTTGTTCCGAGTCGGCTTATGAGTATTAGACCTCCACACAAATACTGACTGAATTTTAACCATCGCAATTCAATCTTAGAAAAACCTCTAAGGAGCTGAGGTCTTTAGAGGTTCCCCGTATCTTTTCAAAAAGCCGATTTATCTACTTGCCGTCTACCAAACATATCCCCACCACTCCGCTGCCGTGCGGAGCAAGCGTAAGATGCAAGAAGGTATCTGCTTGAGCAACTTTAGTATCGGAGCCGACACGACTACCGGTACCAATTTGAATACCGGAATTGATGAGTATACTCACCGGTTTTTCAGGAAATCCAAATTCTGCAACATCGATCTCCAGACTTTCCTTTTTTGCGCTGACCGACCAACAAAACAGTACAGCTTCATCCTCGGTAAAACGGGCAAAGACAAAGACAGCCTTTTGTGCATATAAGACCTTAAAACCGCCCTGCTGTAATGCTTTTGATGTCTTTTTGAGGCGGCTCAATGTCTGGTATAATTCAAACGCCTCTTTTTTCCTGTCAACGAGGGGACGGTTCCAATCCATGGGAAAACGGCATCCTTCCATATCTTCGATTCTTCCAGCGAGCAGCACCTCATCGCCGTAATAAATATTTGCCATGCCGGGTAAACCGAACAATGCCGTTACCGCCCCACGGTAATCTTCGTAACTGACACGGGGATTATTATGCAAGCGGGGTACATCATGGCTATCGAGGAGATTGAACATCTGATGAGCGGCAGCGGTCGGCATTACCGCATAGCACTGGGTAATCCGCTCCATGAGCTGCTGTGCGGTACATCCGGCAGGCAGTGCCGCCAGCAACGGTTCACGGGCATTGAGTAAATCAGCTTCTCCGGCAAATTCACGTAAGGGGCGGGCGCTGCCGAAGTAATTCATCGTAGAATCCCATTCTGCTCCGTTAAAGAGTTCGGAACAATCGCCCCAGTCTTCAGCAAGGATTAGCAGCTCAGGGTTCAGCGCCTTTAACTCACGGTTAATTTCCGTCCATACCTCATGATAACAATCAGCCTGCTCGTTCCGCGCCATACAATCCGCTACGTCAAAACGCCAGCCGTCAATAGAATACGGAGGTAGTACCCATTTTTTCAGCACTGAATCTGCATCCCGGTAGATTCTATCCCTCAGCGCTTGGCTGGTATAATTGAGCTTCGGCATGGTTTCTACCCCTGCCCATTTACTGTACTCCCCATCATCATCAATAAAATAATAAGAGCGCTCAATGCTTTCTTTATTCTGATACGCTCCTACCTCAGGCGGATAAAACTCATTTGATTTATTGAACCACTTGGCAGCGGAACTTGTATGGTTAATTGAAATATCTAAAATGATTTTCATTCCCCGTGCATGAAGTTCCCGGCACAGCTGTGCAAATGCTTCATCCCCGCCAAGATGCGGATCAATATGAAAATAATCCAAGCAATCGTATTTGTGCATGGTCGGAGCGGTAAAGATGGGGTTGAGATATAAAACAGTAACGCCGAGTTCTTGCAAGTAATCCAGTTTTTCAATGATGCCGTAGAGATCGCCGCCATAAAAATCCATGCAATAACTTTTACTGTAAGGCAGCGGTTCTGCATTCCAATCAGCCATTCTTATAGGCTTGTGCCCTTGATACGAATACTCATCTGTTTGAACCGTCAGCTCCGGTTTAGCATTGTAGAAACGATCCGTCATAATCTGATAACAGACGCTTTCCGAAATCCACCTCGGCTGCCGATAATCGGTGAGGATAATAAAATCGCGGCTTTCATCCGGAATATAATCGGTAATACGGTACTGAGTATAATAGTAGATTTTAGAATCGGTAACGAGATAAAATTGATACTGCAGCCGGGATTCGTTACACACCAGCGCTGCTTTATAGTAGATAAGATTGTTCTTCTCTTTTTCTACCGTCATTTGGATGAGTTTTTGAACCCCAAATTCTTTTAAACGCACATAAACGTACCGGATATCAGTATTGCGGAGCATTCTTAATCTGACGGTAATCTGCTCGCCTTTTTTAGGAGCAGGATTGCTGATAAACACTGCACCTGAATCCGAATAAACAGTAGTAAGCCAATGGTTCATAGAATCTCCCGGTATCGTCTAAGTATAAAAAAAGAGTCCTTACTCAAGGACTCTTTCAGTTAAGAAGAAACGGATTTTTAGACTTTCTTAACAACATAGTTGCTCTTCAAGCAGCGGGAGCACACCTTCAGCGTTAAGGTACGCCCATCAATTTCCGTTTTTACATCGATAAGATTAGGACGCCATACGCGGCGCTGGTGATTCATCGATTTACTCACCGTATTACCGCTCACCGGTCCCTTTCCACAGATATCGCATCTCCGTGCCATAGTTTACCTTCCTTAGCTTTATCTATCATCATTAAAAAATGAAACGCAGAATAGTATAGAGTAAAAACTATTTTATGTAAAGTACTTTATTTATGTAGAGGTTCATTCTTACATATCTGTACCTAATATGAAAGTATAAAACCCGCCACACGCATAATCCCGTCAAGTATGTCCATTCGTGGACACTTGTTAAGTGATGGCATCCTGTGCCGAGAATAGCGATTTTAAAACTTATCACCACGGAAACCGGCATCATGACCGCTTGACAATAATCCTTTTGCTTTTTATGCTTTCCCCTATGCCCGAAAAACAAGAGAAATCAAAATCAGCTCAAAAAGCCTCACCTAAAAAGACACCCGTAAAAAAACAAACAAAACCGAGCAGTACCGGAGCTTCCCCCAAGACCCGGCGTTCACCATCCCGAAAAAAACGCCAAAGTAAGGGACTCTTTGTAGGCTTGGTGCTTTTTTGTATCTTGCTTGCCGGATTTAATATCTTTCTCATCACAAAATTGATTTCCTCCGGAGATATTCCGTTTTTTTCCGGTCTTACCCGAAAAACACAACCGGTAGTCACCGTGCCCGAAGCACCGGGAGATACACAGACAGAGATGGCAAGAGCGGCTCAACAGCATAGCCTACAGGACACAGCGGCATTAATGCAAGCAGCGCAGCCGGACAGCAGCAAAGCAGAAAAGAATGCAGCGCTTGCATTAGCAGCGGAGCAACAAACTACCGTACATATAGAGACTCCGCAGGCGAATACAACAGCTCAGCATACTGCACAGCAACCTGCTCCGCAGCCGAGTAAAGCAGAAGAAAGCGCAACCGCGCACAAGAAGCCTTCCGAAAAACCGGCAACGCAGCAGGATTCGCCGGCACAAGCAGCAGTACCAACGAAGCCGGCGGCGCAGCACAGGAATACGGTAGGATCACTCCGCGAGAATGCGGCAGCGAAAAAAACAGCCCCGGCAAAACCAACGGAGCAAAACACAGTCGGTATCTCCCGCGGCACCGCTGCTCAACACAATACTCAGCCGGACGCGGTGAAATTAACACAAGCGGCAAAGCCGCAAACTGCACAGCCGGAGACAGCCCGTACAGAAAAAATGGCTCTACAAAATAAAAAAACAGCTGCAGTACCGGAAAAATCCAGCACCGTTCAGCATAAAAACAACACACAGCCGCTTGCGAAACCGGAACAGCCAAAAAAACAAGCACCGTATGCCGGGACAATCACCTTCGTATTTGACGATGCTGGGCATAATCTTACCCAGCTTGAGCACTTTTTACGCCTTCCCTTCCCCTGCACTATTGCAGTTTTGCCCGGATTGCGCTACTCTAGCGAGTCGGCACGCAGAATCCGCAAAGCAGGGAAGCAGGTAATCCTGCATCAGCCCATGCAATCAGTTGATCTGCGTATTGATCCGGGACCAGGCGCTATTGTTCCCGGTCTTACTGCCGAACAAATTAAAACGATTGTGAGAAAAAATCTTGAAGAAATCTGGCCGGCTGCCGGGATGAACAACCATGAGGGCTCGCTCATCACCGCTGATGAATATGCTATGAAAGCTGTGCTGGAAGTTGCCGCAGAAAAACACATATTCTTCTTAGATTCACGAACTACCGCTAAATCAGTTGCCGCAAAAGTTGCAAAGGAGCAAAATATGGCTATCTGGGAACGGGCTATTTTTATTGATAATGATAAAAGCCGCATTGCAATGGAAACGCAGATAAAAAAAGGTTTAAGTATTGCAAAACGAACAGGATCCGCAATTATGATCGGGCATGTCTTTACCGTTGAGCTTGCGGAGTTATTAACTGAAATGTATCCTTTCATGGTCGAAGAAGGATATTCCCTCTCCGCAATTGCAGAAGCAGCTCAAAAAGGAAGCATTCAATGAAAGTCCTCGGCATAGAAAGTTCTTGTGATGAAACAGCAGCTGCTGTTGTAGAAGACGGACATACCATTCTCAGCTCAGTAGTTGCAACACAAATTCCCTTCCACGAAATGTACAAAGGGGTTGTACCGGAAATTGCCAGCAGAAAACACACGGAATGGATATTACCGGTGGTAAAAACAGCATTGCAAGAAGCGGGAGAAACCTTACAGACAATTGATGGTATTGCAGTAACAAGCCGTCCCGGTCTTATGGGTTCCCTTCTTGTCGGGCTTACCTTTGCCAAAACCCTCGCATGGTCATGCCAAAAGCCTTTTATTGCCGTTAATCACATGCTCGGACACCTCTATGCCGCCCACCTTGAACACGATATTCCCTATCCCTACTTGGGATTGTTGGTATCCGGCGGACATTCGCTTATCTGCAAGGTATATGACTTTGATTCAATCGAAGTCTTAGGCAGCACCATTGATGACGCTCCCGGCGAAGCCTTTGATAAGGTTGCAAAATTTTATAACTTCGGTTATCCGGGCGGGGTCATCATCGATAAACTTGCAAAAAACGGCGACCCTAAAGCAGCAAATTTCCCCATGCCGGTACTCCATGAGGCAGGTCGCCGTTATGATGTTTCCTATTCGGGACTCAAAACAGCAGTAATCAATCAGCTTGACAGGTTTTGGAATCCTGAGTATGAAAAAACACCGGAAAATATCGCAGCGGCATTCCAAAACCGTGCAGTAAAAATATTATTGAGGGCATTGCTGCGTGCAGTTGAAGATACCGGACTACATACCATCGTAGCAGGCGGCGGGGTTGCAGCAAATTCTCTTCTCCGTGCAAAACTTGCTGAACAAAAAGGGCTTACCTGTATTTTCCCGCCGCTCAAATACTGTACGGATAATGCCGCAATGATTGCAGGACTCGGATGCCGCTATTTGCAGCGCGGAGACCGAAGTCCGCTCGACACCCCTGCAAGTGCGCGGGTTGAAGGTTTTAAACGCCGCAAGACCGCAAGTTAATATCCGCTGCTCTCATAATTCGATAAATTTAACTTGAAGATTTTATTTTTCACCCTTATAATAATAAGTGCAGGCAAGCACCGATGACTGTTTTAGCATAGTCGGTGTTTCCGGTACTATGTATAGGAGGCAAAAATGAAAGGTTTTGCGATGCTCAAATTGGGTGAAACAGGCTGGATTGAAAAAGAACGCCCCGTATGCGGACCGCTCGATGCAATTTGTAAGCCATTGGCACTGGCACCGTGTACTTCTGATGTGCATACCGTATGGGAAGGCGCAATCGGTGACCGTCATAATATGATCCTAGGACACGAAGGCTGCGGTGAAGTCGTAGAAGTCGGTTCTTTGGTAAAAGATTTTAAACCCGGCGATAAGGTTCTCGTACCTGCCATCACACCTGATTGGAACTCCCTGGAAGCTCAGGCGGGCTATTCTATGCACTCAGGCGGAATGCTTGCCGGATGGAAATTTTCCAACTTCAAAGACGGTGTATTCGGTGAATACTTTCACGTCAATGATGCAGACGGCAACCTCGCTCACATCCCCGACGGAGTAAAAATTGAGCATGCACCGATGCTCTCCGATATGGTACCCACCGGTTTCCACGGAGCGGAGCTTGCTGATGTTCAGTATGGAGATTCTGTTCTGGTTATCGGTATCGGTCCTGTTGGTCTGATGTCCGTTGCCGGTTCGAATTTACGCGGTGCTTCCCGTATCTATGCAGTAGGAACCCGCCCTGCCTGTGTTGCAGCAGCAAAGTTCTACGGCGCAACCGACATTATCAGTTACAAGAATGGCCCCATCGACAAGCAGGTATTAGATATGACCCACGGTAAGGGCGTTGATAAGGTTATTATCGCCGGCGGTACTGTTGATACCTTTGAAGAAGCGGTAAAAGCGATGAAAGCCGGCGGCAAAATCGGAAACGTGAATTACCTCGGTTCAGGGGTTTCCATCAGCATTCCGCGTGTGGAATGGGGTGTCGGAATGGGACACAAGCAGATTAACGGCGGTTTAATGCCCGGCGGACGGCTCCGCATGGAGAAGCTCAGCAGCCTCGTTGCAGTCGGCAAACTCGATCTGTCAAAACTTATCACCCACACATTCAAAGGTTTTGAAAATGTTGAAAAAGCACTCTTCTTGATGAAAGATAAGCCGGCAGATCTTATTAAACCGGTTGTTGTCATCTAACGGATGCAGTTGAAGCTTGTTTGAGCCTGATAAAGCCCCGGATAACCAGCCGGAACCTCCCACTAGCTCCGCTTACAGGCGTTGTTGGAAGGCGCTAAAAATAGCAATTTTTAGAAATAGCTTGGTACTATTCGGGGTTTTTTGACAGCAACCATATATGCAGTATGAAAGTCTTTGTTATTTCAGGTTTTTTAGGAGCAGGTAAAACAACCTTCATCCAAGCTCTTTCGGAAAGAACGGCGCAAAAGTTCGTTGTTATGGAAAATGAATATGGAGGTGCCGGAATAGATGGGGCAGTTTTACAAAAGGATCGGCTTAAAATCTGGGAATTAACCGAAGGCTGTATCTGCTGTTCATTAAAGTCCGACTTTGCCTCTTCCATACTGACTATCGTCAATACCCTTGATCCTGAGTACCTCATAGTAGAGCCTACAGGTGTGGGGCTTTTGAGCGCTGTGTTGCAGAATATTGGAAAAATCGAATATGAGCGCATCAGGCTCCTTGAACCGCTCACCGTTGTCGATATCCATTCCGTAGAAGATTATCTCCGGGAATTCGGAGAGATATATACCGATCAAATGAAAAATACCCCGCGTATTGTGCTGTCAAAAACAGAACAATCGTCATCGGCAGAGCGTGAACGCATTACTGCAATACTCCGGGAACTCAATCCTCATGCGGAAATACTGAGTACCCCCTATCAAAGTCAGCCCGATACATGGTGGCAGGAACTCCTGCAAAAACCGCTCAATAAAAACTATGCGATATATGCTCCGGCGGCTGAACATAACCTCAATTTGGAAACAGTGAGTTTGAACGGCATCCGCATAGAGAGCGTGCAAGCATTGCTGGAACTGTTGGTAGCGCTGCTCCGCGGGTATTTTGGGGTTGTCTATCGGATAAAAGGCTTTGCGCCCATCGGTACACAGTGGACAAAATTCGACATTGCGGATAGGCTGTACACCATTACCATGTGTGAGCCGATGCAGCAGGCACAAGCAGTTATTATCGGGCAAAATCTCGACCGCAAGCGGTTGAAAGAAGCGTTTCAGGTAAGAATCCAATGGAAATCGCTGGAGCGCCGTCCTAATACAAAGCATATCGGGCTGTAAGAAGCCTTTTAGAGTAGCATTCAGTGGAAATCACCACGAAATGAAAAGCGAACACTGTAAACCGGAGAATATTACACCACAGCATCCGGCATCACCGAGAGGAGACAATTATGGAAGAATGTATTTTTTGCCAAATTATCAAAGGTGAAATTCCGTGTATGAAAATCTATGAAGATGAGCATACCTTGAGCTTTTTGGATATAGCTAAAGATGTAGACGGACACCTGTTGGTGATTCCTAAAAAACACGTAACTAATCTTTTGGATGCAGATGAAAACACCGTGCATCATCTTATGGATACGGTAAAAAAAGTGGCAAATCACTGTGTGTCAGACTGTGGGTATGAGGGGGTCAATATGCTGAATGCAAACCACCAATGTGCCGGGCAGTCGGTTTTCCACCTGCACATTCACCTTATTCCGCGCAAAACAGGCGATGCGCTGCCGGGGTTCCCCAAATACAGCGGAGCACAACATTCGCTTGAAGAAATGCACGCGCGGCTTACAATGCTGAAGCAGTAAATTCGGTACTAGCGATGATACCGCCACCGAGTACTGCACTGCCATGATAGAAAACGGCAGCTTGCCCACACGCAACAGCCCGCTCCGGTACCTCAAAGACAACTCGTGCTGAAGTTTCTCCAACGGGTTCTATGCGGGCGTTTTTCAGCTGCTGCCGATAGCGGGTCTTTACTTCTGCGGAAAAAGGTTCTTGCGGGACAGCTGCAATCCAGTTTACATCCCGCACCGTACACGAGGCAGCTGCCATGTCCGCTTCCGTGCCTACTGTTACGGTATTGGCGGCGGCAGATTTCGAGACAACATAGACCGGATACCCGAACGGAAGAGCTAAGCCGCGCCGCTGTCCGATGGTATAGCGGTGCAAGCCCCGATGGGTGCCGATTTTCTTACCGGTTACGTCGATAAAGTCCCCAGCGGGAAAGGCATTAGGAGCCAATGCGTCTATTACCGCCGTGTAATCGCCGCCGGGGACAAAGCATATATCTTGGCTGTCGGCTTTCTGGGCGTTACCAAAACCGGCGGCTGCCGCAATACTGCGCACCTCGTCTTTTGTCATATCGGCAAGCGGAAAGAATGTTTTGCTCAGCTGATACTGGCTTAACAGCGCTAAAAAATAGCTTTGATCTTTTTGTATATCCGCACCCCGTTCCAGGGTATACCGTCCGGCGGCATTCCGGGACACTTTTGCATAATGCCCGGTAGCAATCGCATCAAAGCCGTCGCGAAGGGCTAAGTCCAAAAAAAGACCGAATTTTATCCGCTTATTGCAGAGATAGCACGGGTTGGGTGTTTCTCCGGCGCGGTAGCTTTCAACAAAATACCGGATAACGTCACGCTCAAACGCAGCGCTGAGATCATAGACACGGTGCGGAATACCGAGCATCCGGGCAGCCTGTGCCGCCTCATCGACAATCCTGTCCTCATTTTGATCTGCGTGAACTCCGGTATATCCGACTATTCCGCCCAGCATCCGAAAGGTAACACCGCATACCTCATGCCCCTGTTCAAGCAAAAGCTTTGCTGCAACACTCGAATCTACCCCGCCGCTGAGCCCGACTGCAATCTTCATTCTCTTTCCCCGCCTCTTCCCCGTGTGAATCTTGGGCATCTCTAAAAACTCAGGTATAGTTTTTAGAAGATGCCACATCAGCAAAGCTGATAACGAGTCTTTTTGATAAGTCTTTATATTGTTATGACTGCAAAAACCGCCACGGATGGCGGTGGTTCTACGCAGTAGCGATGTTTCGGTAATAGGCAACGTCCGTGTTGCCTATTACCGTGCGAGTTTTACAAAAATCCTATTTTTATAAAACATCGTTTCTGCTTCATGCGTCCGCCATCCATGGCGGAAATGAGCCGAAACTCGCTGATGAAAAATGTACACGGAGGTACATTTTTCATCCCAACATCGCAAAAAGCTTAAGGAAAACCTCTAAAAACTGAAGTTTTTAGAGGTTCCCTCTTACAAAAACAGCACCCCTATTCGGACACTTCCGTTTCGGAATAGGAGTGCTTGAAAAGTGATGGTCTCAACCGTACTATCTGTGCGATTGAGAACTCATCGACCTGTTCAAAAAAGAAGTTATCGAAAGGTCTAGTATTTACCGATGTTCCGTACTCCGTGTAAGAGCATGAGGATCGATGGCTCCTGCACGGATGAGCGCTATTTTCGCCGTTATCGGTCCCATCAATTCATACAGCACAGAAGATGCTAAAATGATATTGAAGAGGATAAGCCCCTCTTTTTCGGGCAGCATCATCTTTCCCATAAAAGCAAGTCCGATCGCAACTCCCGCCTGCGGCATTAAGGCAAAGCCCATATTGTCGGTTACCTTTTTCTCTACTGCCAGCAGCTTGCACGAGGTATATGCTCCAAAATACTTCCCTATGATACGGATAAAAAAGTAGGCAACACCGATTACCCCTGCCGTCAACATAATACTCAAGTCCATATTCATGCCGGAAATAATAAAAAAGCTGCTCATAACCGGCGGAGAAAAGTTGTTCATTTGATCAAAGAGTGTCTTATCATTGGTACGGTTATAGTACACAGCACCGCAGACCATGCACGCCAGCAGCGGACTCACCTCCATATATGAACAGATACCGGAAATAAAAAACAAAAAAGCAACGGCAAGGATGAGCCGGTTGTCAAAACTTCGCTTTTCAGTGATCAAAAACTCCATACACAGGGCTGTTAAAAAACCGAGTACCAGGGCAAACGCATTCAGTCCGATAGGGCGCGCAATACTCATAATACTGAACACATTGCTTTCCTGTGCATTGACAACAGCAACCATAATACTGAACACAAAAAGACATACCACATCATCAAAGGCGGTAATGCGCAGCAAGAGATCAACAAACGGGCCCTTACCATTGTATTCTTTTATCGTCATAATGGTACTTGCTGGAGCAGTAGCTGTTGCAATCGCCCCAAGCAGCAGGGAAAAAGACAGCTTCATTTTAAAGACGAAAAGCATCACAAGCGTAACCAGTAAGCCGGCAAAAAGGGATTCGCAGAGCGTGATAAACACTACCTTCCAAATTTCTTTTTTATCATCACTCCGCTTAAAGTACCGCCCCATGTCAAAGGCAATAAAGCTTAACGCCATAACGGATATAACATCTAAATTGACAATAAAGTCATGATGAATAAGATGTAAACCGCTAGGGCCGATCAAAATACCCGCTAAAATATACCCGCTCACCTTAGGCAGCTGGAGTTTTTTGGTAAAACGGGTGACAAAAAAGCCGCTTATCAGTATCAGAGAAAAAGAGATTAAAATAGTAGTTGCGACATCGAGGTCTTTTACAATTCCGTAGATAAAATCGAATATATTCATGGTATGCACTCATTTATAGGGCAATTAGTCTATAGCATACGGGGGAAAGGTGCAAGAAGCGATCAATCTTTTATCGGAAATTCCGCATTATCCGCATTATAAATAGTGATAAACAGTGTCAAAAAACAGTAGCTCATCCGGTATACAAGTTTATGTGTAGGGCAGAGAATGCTCACAAACCGCGGCGGGGTTGTTGATTATTTGTAATGAGGAATCCTAAAATATTGACTTTATCGCCTATTTCTGCTTTACTGATCGAATGAAAAAGCCGATAGTATGCCTTGCTCTTGCAGTCAGTATCCCTATCATTGCGTTTAGCCAATCCATTACTACGGCAAGCGTATTTTTTGCCGGAATGTCCGAACAATACGGGGCGCTTTCCGACTATAGCGCGGATATTACTATCTCTACAGGTACCGGTTCGCGGGTACAGACAATGGAAGCAACTGTCTATTTCAAACGCCCGAACCGCTTACGGATTGATTTTACCAAGCCGAATGAACAAGTTATCCTTTTTACCGGTGATACTTTAACCATCTATGTACCGGCATACCGCATGGTACTCAATCAAACAATCGAAAAAGATTCTTCAGCCGGTACGGCAAACCTCACCACACCGCAAGGACTTTCTCTCTTAAAGCGCTCCTATACCATTGCGTACGAAACGGGAGCTGCGCCTCAACCCTTGGAAGAAGGTTCGAGCGAACAGGTTGTAGCGCTTGCCTTAAACCGGCGGTCAGCATCCGAAACCTTTCGGTCAATCCGGCTCCTTGTTTTACCCGGCACAAAACTAATTAGAAGAATAGAGGCATGGCCTATTTCCGGAAGTAAGATAACCTTTGATTTTACCCGCTACCGCTTAAATACCGGAATACCGGATTCCCGGTTTTTATACGATATTCCGCCCAATGCGGATATGCTCAATAATTTTTTACTTGAAGAATAGAGCAGCGGTAGAGCCTCGCCGCGTATTACAATGTATATAATACAACAATCTGCAAAGGGTATGCTTTGGCAGGCTGTTGTATTTTAAGGATAGAATGATGCAGGATATTGGTAATTTACTACAAACAACACGGAACCAAAAACAAATAGAACTTGAGCACGCTGCGCGGGAAACAAATATTGCCCGGCGGTATCTTGAAGCGCTTGAGACAGGAATGTATGAAGTATTTCCGGGCGAACCGTATATTATCGGTTTTTTACGCAATTATGCAGAATACTTAGGTTTAAACCCCAATGAATGCGTTGCGCTCTATAAGCAGACAAAAATACAGGAAACAGCTGTTCCTCCGGAAAAACTACTAGCGCCGAAACAGCCGGTAATTCCCCGTGGTGTATTCATTGGAATGGGTGCACTGGCAGCGCTTGCCGTTCTCTTTTTTGCGGGTCAATTTCTGATTGGAAAAATTAGCACGGCACTCAAAAATCGCCCCGCACCGCAAGCAGCACAAGAGACCATCATTGAAAAACAAGGCAGCGCTGCCTATACGCTTGGGCAGGAAACCTTTGAAAAGCGCTTATTCATCGGTGATACCATTGCGATACCGGTTGGAGAAAAAGAATACCAGCTGACGGTTGAAAAAACAGCTCCCGAACTCTATCTTGCTACCGACATCGGTACACAGATTATTGCACTGGGACAGAGCTTAACGCTTGACCTCAATGGAGATGCCGCCGGAGATATTAAGATTTCCGTAGAAGACCTTGATAAATCCGATGCTTCAAAAGGAGCCTTGGTTGAAATGCTGACAACAGGGCTGCAGGAAGCGGCATCAGCAGCAAGTACTGATATAAAAGTTTCAGAGCAAACAGCTCAGCCCGAATCGGCAAAATACAAGGTTTTATTTGATGCAGGCTCCGCATATCCGATTACCCTCAACGCAACATTCCGCAGTTATTGTCTATTCCGGTATGAACAAGATAAGGGTACACGCGATGAACGTTACTATCAAAAATCAGAGCAGCTCACCATACAGGCAAATAACGGCATTCGAATATGGGCATCCAATGGTAATGCCGTAAAGATGCAGATTATTGCCGGCGGAAAAACCATTGATATAGAAGTAAGCCGCCCCGGTGAAGTAATCGTGAAAGATTTTAAGTGGCTGAAAGATGATGATTCCGGACGCTATAAGTTTGTGGTAATGGAAGTTGACTAAGTATTTTTTTCTTGACCAGCACGGTTGTGCAAAAAATCAAGTTGATGGAGAGCTGATTATCGGTATTCTTACCGGTCTGGGATGGTGTAAAACAGCCGAACCTGAACAAGCACATCTCATCATCGTCAATTCGTGCGGATTTATTGAACCGGCAAAGCGTGAATCGATTGAAGCTGTTGTTACCGCCCGTGCTGCCTATCCGTATGCAAAAATACTGCTTGCGGGCTGTTTAGCTGAACGGTATGGGGACATTTTTCAAACTGATCTTGAAGAAGCTGATGCGTTTTTCGGCAATGGAGACCTCTCTCAACTTCCCCGCTTGATTGCAGAACTCTTCCCGGAACCTGAGACAGGCGGCAGCAGTAATAAAGCCGCTGTGTCCGTTGCATCCCACACCGCACCGCGCCCCTTTATCAAACCTCCGCAAGAAGGTATTTCCTGCGGAGTGCGTCCTGAATTGCTCAATTTTCCCCGCTCTGCGTTTATTAAGATTACTGAAGGCTGCAACAACTGTTGTACCTTTTGCGCTATTCCGCTCATACGCGGTTCGGTGCGGAGCAGATCGATTGCAAGTATTGTAGATGAGATACGGGATTTTGTACAAAAGGGCTATAAAGAATTTAATCTGATTGGGCAAGACCTCGCGGTATATGAAGCTGAATCCGGCTGGACAGCTCTACGGACACCGTTATCGGTCTCAGCAAACCCGAAGCGCCAGCCACGTACCGGAATAACCGCACCCGATGCCGTATTTACACCGGTGCCGGTTCAAAGGACAGCAGGAAAAACAGCAGCGGTAACCGATACCGCATCAGCCTCCGGGGTGGAGCATACACAAGACCGCAGCCGCAGAAAAGAGCCGCAGCCGGAACTATCCGGTTTAGCCCGGCTTTTACAGGCAATTTCCGCTCTGACAGGAGATTTCTCCGTCCGGCTGCTCTATATCCACCCCGATCATTTTCCGCTCGATATTTTACCGATTATGACAGCGGATACCCGCTTTCTGCCCTATTTTGACATCCCTTTCCAATCCGGTTCCGAGTCCATTATCCACGCAATGAACCGCTGCGGCTCCGCAGCAGTATATCTGGAAATGGTAGAAACGATACGCGCAGCTTTCCGCAACGCAAAGAGCCCTTATGGGGAAGCGGTAATCCGTACCACGTTCTTAACCGGCTTTCCCGGAGAAACGCAGGAAGATTTTGAGCAGACTGCATCCTTTTTGCAAGCAGTACAAAGTCTCTGGTCTGGAGCCTTTGTCTATTCACGGGAAGAAGGAACCAAGGCAGCCCTGATGAAAAAACGAGTACCCGTAAAAATTGCTGAAAAGCGCAAGGAACTGTTGAATGAGCTGCAGCTGCATATCACGGAGGAAAAACTTACTGCTTTTTGCGGAGCAGAACTTACCGTGCTTATCGAAGAAGTTATCTCGCAATCTGAATCAGCAGATATTTCCGGCAGCCCCTCTGCTGAATATGATGACAGCCGCATTGCATTGGGGAGAGTATGGTTCCAAGCCCCGGAAGTAGACGGTGCTGTTGTAGTAAATTTTACTGAATCTCAAAAAGATACGGAAGGGAATCCCATCCAGCCGGGCAGTACAGTGCGGGTACGGATTACTGCACTGCGCGGGATTGATCTTGAAGCTGACGTTCTCAATCAATAGACCTGTTCTAAAACGGAAGTTTCCGAACAGGTTTAATCTTGTTAAAACCAATCCTGCCTAAGCGCTATGCAATCGTAAATTTTTTTACTCCGGTAACAAGATTTTCAATACTTGTGGAATTTTTTGTTCATTGGGAGGGCCGATGCTCACTTACCGCATCGGGGGTGTTGATTTTTTGTTCACCAAATCCATGCTTGTATATTTAGTACGATAACGGTATGATGGTTCAACTTCGTACCACATTACCCATGAAATACCGGACAGCTTTTGAAATGCAACCATCTTTCAATGCTGCTATTCTCTTGAAGGGGGTACAACTCATTTTGTTTCATAGTCTGCCGGTAGTTTTATTTATAGGAGCCATAATGAACGAAAGAAAATTATTTACCTCAGAATCTGTGGGGGAAGGTCATCCCGATAAACTATGCGATCAAATTTCAGACGCTGTGCTGGATGCCTGCCTCCGTGATGATCCGAACAGCCATGTTGCCTGCGAAACCTTTGCATCAACCGCCTTAATCCTTATCGGCGGCGAGGTTACCACTACAACCTTTGTTGATGTACAGCAAACTGCCCGGAATATAGCCCGGGAAATCGGGTATACCGATTCCGATTTTGGACTTGACTGCGATTCTATGGCAGTGCTGAATATGATTCATTCACAATCGCCTGATATTGCGCAAGGAGTGAACGGCACAGGACTTGATGAATACCGTAACCGAATGGGAGCTGGAGACCAAGGGATGATGTTCGGTTTTGCATGTAAAGAAACACCGGAGCTGATGCCTGCCCCGATCATGTATGCGCATACCCTGTTGCGTAAAGCGGCTCAGCTGCGTAAATCAAAAGAACTGAGCTGGCTGCGTCCCGATGCCAAAAGCCAAGTAACGGTGGAATACGAGAATGGAAAGCCCGTCCATATTGATACGGTTGTTATTTCTCATCAGCATAATCCTGACATTAGTCATCGTGATTTATCAGATGCTATTATAGAAAAGATTATCAAACCCGTGCTTGAACCGACCGGCTTATTGGATGCAAAGACAAAGTTTTATATCAACCCGACCGGGCGTTTTGTTATCGGCGGTCCCTTCGGCGACACCGGCTTAACCGGAAGAAAGATCATTGTTGACACATACGGCGGTATGGGGCGGCACGGCGGCGGGGCATTTTCCGGTAAAGACCCCACCAAAGTTGACCGTTCTGCAGCCTATATGGCTCGGTACGTGGCAAAGAATATCGTGGCGGCAGGGCTTGCCGAACGCTGCGAGCTGCAGCTTGCCTACGCTATCGGGGTTCCCTTCCCCGTATCTATCCGCGTGGATTCTTTCGGCACTGCTGCTGTCCCTGAGGCTGCAATAGAAAAAGCAGTGCAGAAAGTCTTTGATTTGAGCCCTGCCGGCATCATCAAAACACTGGATTTACGCAAGCCTATTTATCAAGCAACCGCCGCTTACGGTCACTTTGGACGCCCTGAATTTAGCTGGGAGAAAACCGATAAGGTAGAGGCGCTGAGATCCTCTATTGAATAAAGCTTTCTCCGATCTACTGAAAACCGGTTTCATTGCTGTTTGTGTCATTTTTATCAGCATAACTGAGATAGCCTGTACTCAGTCTGCCTCATCTATGGTATTGTATTTGCCGTCAGACAGCGCCCCGATACGGCTCAAAGCATTGAATAAAAATGCTCAACAGGGGCTTATCAGTAAGCCGGAAAAAAATGCGCAGCTCCTCTACGGCTTTGAAAAAAGTCCTGATTTCTATGTGTTTACCCACACGGGACGTTATGCCCTTGAGCTGGAGTTTGAGCTGCTGCAGGAACACGCACAGGATTCCGCAAGGACAGCCCATCCGGCACGGGAGACCGGCTCGTTAAAATCAGCTGCTGCCGCAGATACGGAGGTACCGTCTGCACAGTTTACAGTAGGTTTTCTGTACGAAGAGCATTTTACCGCATCCGGTGCGCTTAAAAAAGATGCGTCTCCCCGGTATCAGCTTGTCGTGCAAGAGCTGCCGGAGCAGCGCTTGACGGTAAGCCTCGGCTTTACCGGTACGCAGCGCCAATCCGCAGCCGTTTACGGTTTTGCGGTGCAGGCAGCAGTTCCGCTCAAGCTCCTCCGGGCGGCAGTTGTCCCTGCGCAGTACGGCTGGCTGAAAACCGGCAGTACACACTGGTTCGGCGTGAGCGCTGACGGAGGTATTATTCCCCCCGGTATTACCGGAACAGGGGACAACTCTTTTGCATCCTTTTCCACAGAGCTGCCGCGCCCATCACATATAGCCCGGCTTGCTCCGATCTCTACAGCAAAAACGCAGGCAGCCGGTTATTTACCACCAGCGGCATCACCGGTTGCAGTGCAGCCAGGAGCATCTCCAACAAGTTCTGTACACATATTGCAATCTCCTGCAGATGCACGGCTACAGCCGGAGTACGATCAGCTTATTTTGCACTTTGATCCCAGCCGAGCATTGCACCGCAGAGTAGAACAAGAGTCTGAATCCGATCAGCCGCAGTCCGTTTCCCGGCAGCCGCAGCTTTTTTTCCAATGCGGAGATCAACAAGTATCAGTATTTATGGCGCCACATCTTACACGCCTAACACTGGACGGCAGCCTTTTCCCCGATTCTGCATTCTCGGTACAGCAGCTTGATACCGAACCGGGACTCATCGGGGTTACGGCCCGTTGCGTATCTATTCACCCGCTCAGTCCTATTCCGGCAGATGCCGGGCTGATTGCACACTGGCCGCAGGAGCGTTGGCGGCAGCCATCTTATGAGCTTTTTGCTTGGGAAAGCTTTCCTTCTGTGCTTATTTTCGATTTTGAAGACTATGCTGCACAGGATGCCTATCTTAAACGGCTTGCGTTTTTTGCAGATAAAAAAGGCTATGCTGGCAGCCTTATCTCCGATGCTCGAATGAAGGCTTTTCACGGATTTAACGCCCATGACTATCGAGCGGAAACCCTCGCAGCTTTTTTTCAAAAAGCTGCGCAGGAACAGTTTCCACTGAATGATTCGGAGCTGCATTTGCAAACTATTCTGCTGCATAACGGCATTATCCGTAAAACCGAACAAGGAATCGAAGCAGGCGAAGGTGCAATTTTATCCATCAGCAGGCAGATACCAGCATATCTCCGTCTTCGGTTGCTTACCCATGAATGTCTCCACGGTATTTATTTTACACAAGAAAGTTTCCGAAATATAGTCGCTGATGTGTTTGAACATACCGATCCCCGTTCCCGGCTGTTTTTACGCCGCTATTTTGAAGCTGACCCGAAGCTCAACTATAATACATCGGACTCCTACCTCTTGCAAAACGAATACATGGCATATATCCTACAGCAAAGCCCTTCCTATCTTCAGGAATATTATCTTACCCGGCTTGCCCGTCACTGGGCAATACGTGCAGCCGAACCGGAACTCTGCAAGTATATAACAGCAACAAATGCCGAAGCATTCGTACAAGCAGCAGAAGAGATGAGCCGTTTCCTCTATGCACACTGGGGAATGAAAGGCGGCAGAATATATCTTGCCGAACTGAAACGTTTTTAGTGCAGAAAAACTGTTCGAAAACTTTCTTTCTGAACAGGTCTATTCCTCACGGAGGTAAAAATGGATTTTGGAGAGATACTTGATCAATGGGATATGCAAACACAGCGTCCTTATGGAAAAAAGAAATTACGCCGTGATGCAAAAAATCCCGCACAAACCGATGCCGGTAAAGAAAATACACAACGTATAAACCCGATGGATTATTGGCTTAATCGGCACGGGATATATGATAAAGATGCCGAAAATCAGGAAGAAACCGGAGCAGGAGCAAATTTTGCAGAAAAACGGAAACTTCGCACCATGCGTCCTCAAGCTGAAATTGATTTACATGGAATGACTCTGGAAGAATCCTATGCCGCACTTGTAGCCTTCTTTGATGATGCCGTACAAAAATCTTACAAAAAAATATTGATTATTCATGGTAAAGGGAATCATTCGGAAAATGGTCCCGTTCTTGCACGCTTTGTGCAAAAATTTTTGGAATCCCATGCACACGCCGGAGAAACAGGACATCCTAAAGGACGGGACGGGGGAACCGGATCAACATGGGTGATCCTCAAATAAAACCGGTGCTGCACGCAGTATCTCCATTGTCACAGTACCCTAAAAAAGTTAGAATAGAGAAATACTATGGAAACCGAGCTGAATACTATACAAACAACCAATAGCAGCGTAGTTGAACACGATGCTCTCCTCATGCAAATAGCGCTTTATGCAGGCGAGCTTTTAATCCGCAACGGCGCAGAAATGTACCGTGTAGAAGAAACAATGGTCAGAATATGTGAATCAGGAGGAATATGCGGTATAAACCCTTTTGTAACGCCGACCCTCATTTTTATTGCAGCCGGAA
Organism: Treponema sp.; assembly: GCF_052169735.1. Lineage (GTDB taxonomy): Bacteria > Spirochaetota > Spirochaetia > Treponematales > Treponemataceae > Treponema. The sequence goes on along the minus strand of NZ_JBQNBW010000008.1, from coordinate 25,800 downwards.
ACGGCAAAAATTTTCTTTATGCAAAAAATATCAAAAAACGAAGTAATGATATTTCAAAAATAGCTCTCGTAAATGATTTTTCCCGGCACTTTGTTGCCGGGCATATTGATATATCCCAAGCGATGGCACGGCTCCGCGCAATTGACGAACATAAGGGCTATCCTTATGGACTGCTGCTTGTGGCAACCGGTATTGCATGCGGTATTTTTGCCGTATTGGTAGGCGGAAAATTCGGAGATTTTATTGCCGCATTTCTTGCTTCTGTTGTTGCCGTCTATATTGGTGATAAAATAACGGCACGCTCTCGAACCGTATTTACTGCTAATTTTGTTGCCAGTATGTTTGTAGGGATTATCGCCGTTGCATCATTTCAAATCAAACTGGTTGACAATCTGGATAACATTATTGTCGGTGCAGCTCTTGCTCTTGTTCCCGGCGTTGCCTTTACTGCCGGAATCCGGGACTTTATTTCAGGAGACCTTATCTCCGGCATAGCACGTATTGGAGAAGCCGTGCTCGTAGCGATTGCAATTGCATTCGGTGTCGGCAGCATTTTAATGGGCTATTCGCTCCTTGGAGATCTGTAATGCCGCTCTATCTGCATACAATACTTTCTTTTTTGAGCTGTTTCGGTTTTGGGATCCTTTTTAATGTAGAAAAACGGACGTTGTTTCTTGCTGCTGTAAACGGCTCGATAGGCTGGACTATTTTGATGGCATTTGATAATACCCATATAAGCTATATCTTTGCCAATTTACTTTCAGCGCTGGTTGTCGGTATTCTTGCGGAGATTTTTGCCATTGTAAAAAAGACCCCTGCAACCGGTTTTATCGTTATCGGTGTAATTCCCTTAGTTCCCGGATTCCGCGTATATCGGTCAATGCTCTTTTTTGTCCGGGGCGATCTGGATCAAGGACTTACCGAAGGGGTAAAAGCCTGTTTTATGGCTATTGCGATTGCAGTAGGTATCATTCTGGCAACATCGATTACCCGGATGATTAGGCAGCATATCAGTTTGAAGCATTAGCTGCTGTTTTTAGAACTTCCCAATAATTGCAGGTAAAAAAGATGATTTCGTTAATAGCATTTTTAGGAAATGTGGGGCGGGAGTATGAACGCACCCGGCATAATGCAGCGTGGATTGCCGCAGATCGTTTAGATATCTGTGCGGGAATTTCTTGGCAGCATAAATTCCGCGGGTTGTATGGACGTTTCCCGGCAACAGTTACCGGAGGTCAGGCTGTTCATGCTTTAAAACCTGAAACTTATATGAATTTGTCGGGTGAAGCAGTGGGAGAACTTGCACAGTTTTTCAAAATTCCTCCAGCGGAGATACTCATTGTACACGATGAACTGGAACTGCCGTCTGCCGCTATCAGCTTAAAGTGGTCGGGCGGACTCGGCGGACATAATGGGCTACGCTCCGTAAAGGCAGCACTTGGGACGGCAGACTTTTGGCGGCTCAGGATCGGCATTGGACGGCCGGGTGGAAAAAAAAGCAGCAGCGCAGAGCATCCCGATATTGCAGGCTATGTACTGTCTTCTTTTTCTCAAGAAGAATTTACCCTGCTGGATACTGCACTGCCGAAGCTTAATCCGCTTTTTACTGCGCTTATCACTGAACGGAAAGAACCGCAAGCGCTTCTTCCGGCATGGACTAAAATCCTCCCCGGTATATCAGCGTAATTATTCTAACAAGTCAGACTTTCATAGTACACGTATCAAAGTTTGACAATCTTCACGGCATTGAGCATCGAAGATATGAATGCCTCTATAGGGATTGGCATAAGCCGCAGCGCCCTACTACTCTACCTCTATTGCTTTTTGGCTGCGGAGATAGAAGATATAGGCTTTTACCGGTTTTGCTATTGCCTCCCCTCCCATACCAGCGCCGAACCCGTCCATCTTGTAAAAATTTTCTGCAGCAGCTTTGTAAATAAGCAGCTGTTCGCGGTGTCTTTCGGGATAAACTTTCTGGTCGGTTTTATAGTCAACAACGTATACAACATTGTCATACTCAAACAGAAGATCGATTTGTCCAATCACAAGTTTTCCGCTATATAAGGTTAAAAACCCGTATTCTGTTTTTTTAAACTCAGCAGCCAATGCTTTCTTTCCCATGTCGGAAGAGAAAAATGAAGTACAAAGCTTTTCTATTTCTCCTGCATATTTGGCAGGCACAGTACAGGGTTTATCCCAAAAACGGGCTTCAAGCGCTTTGTGTACCAGTGTTCCAAATTCGGTACTCGAAAGATCATCTTCGGCAGTGCTATCTTCGGCATCATCACCATCCTGTACCGCCGGGATAACCGGCTCAGGAGATAAGGAGAACCACTGCTGATCTTTTGCAAACTGAGTAGCAGGAACAATGCGCTGAGCCGCAAGCGGAAAATGCTTTTCCGGAAGCTGCCGGTATTGTTCAAGCAGAGCCGGTACACCGCAAGCAGCAGAGTCCTCGTGTGTGTGCCGCAGTTTAGAAAGAGGAAGCGGCAGCACTTCCGTAAAATGCACCGAGGGAAACGCTTGCGTCATTGCCGGAAGCAAAAGCTGAAAGAAACTCCGGTTGCTTTCAGCCTTCTCCGGCTGCTTGAGTACAGTCTGTATGTGCTGCAATGTACGGGCTTCTTCCGGAATATCTTCAACCTTAGACGTACTGTTTGCCGCTCCGCTCAATATCAACCGTACCTTAGCACGGGTCAGCGCAACATAGAGAAGACGCTTTGTTTCCGCAAGATGCTTTGCATTTGCCTCTTCCCGCATCTGTTCAAAAAACACACTGGCGCTCTGTCCGTTTTTTGCTTCCTTGGGGAGGTGAATAACCGGTCCCAGTTCCTTATGCAAAAAGACTAATCCTTCTTTTGTTTCTTTTTTTCCCTCACTACCGCAGCCGGGAATACAGACAATAGGAAATTCCAACCCCTTACTCTTATGTACCGTCATAATTTTAACGGCATTACTACTCTGCTCAAGAGGGATTTCTATATCTTGCACTTTCTCTTCATTGAGGATATAGGCAACAATTGTGTCAATAAAGCCGGAAAGCCCCTGTCCGGCTGCATCGGCATCTACGGCAAGCGCAAAAAGATAATCATACAGTTCAAGATACCGGTGATACTGTAGTTGAGACAGCAGCACATACCGGTACCCTTCATCATACCACAAGGCAGTGATGAGTTCGGCATTTGTTGCTTTTTTTATGTAGCCGAGCAGCCGTTCAAAAAGAGCGCAGGCATTCAAAAAAGCTGTTTGCTCGCTGCCTTTAAGAACCTGCGCTGATGCCCGGTCAAAGGGAAGGACGCTGTGTTCCGTACTCTGCAATAACAGCTGAGTAAATGAGAGGTCATTGATCCTGACAAAAGGAGAGCGCAGCACCTGAGCATACACCGACCGGTCATTCGGATATACTGCAAGCCGGAGCAAGGCGCAGATATCGTTCAGCGGAGCATCGGAAAATAAGCCCTTTTGCTGCACCGATATATAAGGAATTTTGAACATACGGAAAAAGCGTTCATACGTTGCCTGATGGGTTGAGGTACGGAACAGCACCGCAAAATCAGACCACCGGCAGGGACGCACAGTTTTAAGTTCATCATCATAAACAGGATAGTGTTCGGCATAAACCTCAGCCATCTTTTGCGCCAGCGTATATGCCTCACACTCAAGAGGAGTTACCATGGTATCATCCCCCTGTGCTGCATCGGAAAAACGCTTTTTTTCTATATATAAAATATCAGTTTGAGGGTTCAGCCCCTCCACTGCAGGTCGATGCAAAATAGGAATAAACTCCGCTTCAAAATCCGGAACGGCACCGCTTTCAGGCTTATGCTGCTCGGAATAGAATACCCGCATAAACACGTCATTAAAAAAATGCAGCAGTGCAGGCTCAGTGCGGTAATTTGTTTGCAGGTTGATCGATGCGGAATCGGAATCCTGCCGTAAATCACGGGAAAGTGAACGGAATACGGCAACGTCGGCACCCCTGAATGCATAAATAGACTGTTTTTCATCCCCTACGAAAAAAAGCTTATCGGAAACCAGTTCATTGACTTCCGGTACCGACTGCGCAGTACGGTCTTCTTTTTCTGCCAGTAAAAACAGGAGATTCCGCTGCAGGGTGTTGTTATCCTGAAATTCGTCAATCATAATCCGCTTGATTTGCCGCTTATACAAAAGCCGCAATCCGGGATCAGTCATCAGTGCATCAACCGCAAGCTGGGCATTATCACTGAAATGCAAGATACTCCGGCGTTTCTTTTCGGCAATATACCGCGTCTGCAGCAGTGTACATAACTCATAAATTCCCCGTATATCGTCCTTATGCTTATAAAAGAGCAGAAGACCATACAAGCGGGAGTTAATCGTCTTCAGGTGTTTGCAATATTCTTTGCATGTATTCACCTCCGGTACCCGCTGCCCTTGTCTCTGGCTTACACCGGCAATTTTTTCAAGCGTTCCAATAAACAGCGGCAGTTGCGGATCATCTAAGCGTGCAGGAACAGGCGGCATACCGAATGCAGCCTCTTTCAATGCACAGATATACTTATCCTTCTCATCAAAATATGAGCAGATGGAATTGTAAACGTCCGCAGCTTCCTTGCACAACGGCTCAAAGAGAGCTTCCGCTGCAGCAAGCTGGCGCTCCAGCGCTGCCGAAAAATCGATAGGGCGGGAAATGGTGGTATAGTCATTCAGAAGTTTTACAAAAAACTCATCAATAAAGGTACTAATAGACTGCCGATCCATCAAAAGATACTGTAAGGCAGGATCGGAACGGTGTTCAAGGAAAAAATCCAGCGAAAGATTATAGGCAATCCGCTTTGATTCTGCAGGGTCAATGGAAAAGTCGGGACTAATACCAAAACGGCGGCAGCCCTGTACTGCAATCTTATTACAAAATGAATCAAGCGTCATAATTTGAGCTTTAAAAAAAGAATCGAGTGCAGCCTTTGCCCGCTGTGTACGGATACGGTTTTCAGTATGCTGCTCACCCTCTTCCCCGGAAGCGGCGTATTTTTTCAGCTCGGCATAAATCCGCTGATTCATCTCTGCAGCAGCTTTATCCGTAAAGGTCAGCGCCAGTATATTTTCAACTTGATAGTTTTTTTCAGTGATGAGATACACATAACGGCTTGCCAAAACCTTTGTTTTACCTGAACCTGCACCGGCAGCAACTACGGTATTAACGTCTGCTTTTACAGCTCTTTTTTGATCTTCGTTCAAATCTTTGCAAATATCAATCATCTTAAAAAAGATTTACCCCCTCTTACCCAAAATGTCAAGGGATATACGTTCCAAAAGACGCAACTCTTCCCTTGACAAAAGCACAAGAGCATATAGACTATAAAGAGCTGCTCAAACAGAAATATTCAAAAGAATCTAAGAAGAACCTCTAAAGAACACGGTCTTTAGAGGTTGCAAATAAAAGACGGTGCTGCAGCTTGCCGCCTTGTGGATTTCAATAGGACAATATGATGATAAAAACCATACGTGAGAACTGTAAACATACCGCAAAATGCATTGCAGCATATCCATACACGCTGCATATCGCCGCTCTTGGCATCTTTACGGCATTAATGATTCTGCCTTTCAGCATGAATAAAATGAATTTATTTCATCAAGACAAACTGCCGGTTCTTGTATATCCTTTTACTTTCTTCTCAGCAGGAGTACTGCAAAAAACTTTTCATCTTTTTAATATCGGCTGCTATTTATTTTTTTTGTTACCGCTTACATGGATTATGATCGTAACATCCTTTTTTTACAAAAAGATAACACCGAAAATGATCAGCATTTGCAGCTTTGCAGCAGTTAGTATCTATCTTGCTACTGCTATTTCAGGAGTTATGCTCTTTGCCAATACGATACGATGGTTTCAAACGCTTCATATTACTGTTTATATCTCGTTTTTCATAGCACTTTCTTTCCATATTTTGTTAATAGCCCGCGGCATCCGTTCCATCCGTTCAGGCAGTGAATCCTATACGGAATACCAACGGCTCCTTCGGGATGAAGAACGCAATACGCGCATAATGCTCCAGAACCAAGCAAAGCGGTCAACGCAAACCAAACCGGCAGCTTCTGCGCAGCAGAAACCTCAAGAGCAAAGCAATACCCGGATAAAAGATATTTTCTTGTCTTTACCGTATATCAGACGATTCCGCTCAGCACAGCGAACTACTCATGTCAAAACAAAAATAACTTGCATCATCTTATCCACGATCAGCATTATGCTTTTTGTTTTTATTTATACTGACTTGAAAAACTATAAGCTTTTGCTAACACAAAACGTCAATACAACCGGCAGCAATCTTGCCGAACAGGTTGCAGCGATTTATACCTTCTCAGATGGACTGCATGCAAAAATCAACGCTTTTTTAGAAGGTATTAAAAAGACAAACGAATCGTCTCCGTTCCCTCACCAGCGGGTTGACATTATCACAACGGATAGTAAAACCGCAATGTTGCTTGAACATATTGATACTACAACCGTTTTCCCTGCTTTCAACGTATTCTCATACACAACCGAACCCGAATCAGTACGCAAAATACCGGCAGAAGAAAAACGCATCACTGCAGAGGAAGCCGCCTACTATATCCGCCATTATCAAAATGAACGCATACGGAATTTACCGATCTACAAACCGGAAAAAGGCTCCTGTATTTATGTATATCCTATTGCCTTTTCACGAAAAGACGGGCATAAACTGGTTGGTTTTTCTGTCGTTACCTATTTTAAGGAAATTCTGGACAGACCGTATTTTCAGGCAAAGGTATTTATCTTTGCACTATCGGCAGTATTTTTATATGCAGCAATTATTATTACGCTGTTTCTTTCCGATATAATCACAGATCCCCTGATTATCTTGTGCGCCAATATTAGAAATACCACAAATATTCTGAGTAATATTCTTTCCGGGACTGCAAAGATCGATGCTGAAAAATTGATTTTTGCAGAAACTATCAAAACACATGATGAAATTAAACGTCTTTCAATCGAAATAAAAAATATTGTCACCCTTGTACGGGGAATGCTGCCCTATGTATCTTTTCACACTATCAGGAATGCTGAAAAAGAAAAAGGCTCAAGAGGCACTCAGCGGGACCTCTGTTTTTTATTTACCGACATTCGCGGCTTTACCAGCCTCTGTGAAAATATGAGTCCAAGGGAAATAATTACGATTTTAAATCGGTATCTTGATATTGAAGCACAGATCATCTTTGATAACGGCGGTGATATAGATAAATATGTCGGCGATGAAATGATGGCATTCTTTTCCGGACCGCGAAAAGAATTGAATGCTTGTAAGGCTGCCATAGAAATTAGAGAAGCCCTTCATAAAGAACAACAGAGTGCAATACAAGCAGGAAAAGCAGCAGTTTCTCTTGGCATCGGAATCAATTCCGGTACCGTAGTATTTGGACCGGTCGGTTCGGAAACTCGCAAAGATTTTACATCTATTGGAGACACCGTAAACCTTGCAGCTCGGCTGGAAGGAGTCAATAAAGTATACGGTTCAAAAACGGTTATCTCGGAATCCGTCTATAACAAACTGCAAGATAATTTTATTTGCCGAGAACTTGATTACATAACCGTAAAAGGAAAGGCTGAGGCTGTCCGTATTTTTGAGATATTACAAGCTGCACAAAAAATAAAAGATGAAAGAATATACGATCTAAAGAACCTATTTGAAACAGGTCTACAGCATTACCGCCAACGGAAATGGCAGCAAGCAGCAAAGTATTTTTCCAGCTGCGTCCAGAAGTATAATGATACCCCATCTCAGGTATTTTTAGATAGAATTACTCACTATCAAATTTCTCCGCCTCCAAATAATTGGACAGGCGTTTTTGTGATGAATGTTAAATAAAGAGGGCATCGGCAAAGCCGCCGATATGATAAATCATTTCCTCACAGAATCAACATCCCCGGCGCGGCGGGTAAGCATTAACTCTCCGCACGAATAAGCTGATAGACCTGATGTTTTTTTTAGTTAAGAGCTTCCCTCATGCATTCAAGACAAGCAAGCATTATCCCTGTACATTGCCTCAAACAATATACAGGGATTGATAAAAGTATTTCAGGAATTATTGTTTTAGTTTTTTACCGTTACTTTTTCTTCCGAGACATAGCTGTTTTCAAAACCTTCAATTTTTTTAATAGTATTGAGCCAATAGTTTGCCTCAGTACTGTTATTAAAGGGACCAACTCTGACACGGTGCGTCAGCCCTGTTTTTGTCTCTTTTGTGAAGATTTCTACCTTCATGTGTTGCGCAGCGAGTTTATCTCGAGCACGTTCAGCGTTAATCCGGTTAGCAAGTGAAGCAGCCTGTACCCAATAGAAAGTCTGTACAGCCGAAACCGATGCTTTACGCTTTGCCGGTGTTTGTGCCTTGGGTTTTGCAGCTGCAGCAGGCGCTTTTGTTTCTATTGTGATACGGGCTTGTGCTTGTACCGCAGCTTGACTCTTACGAGGAGCCGTTTCTTTCTTTACAGCAGGCTGTTCTACCTGTACTTCAGGTTCCGTTTCAATCCCAATTTGCTCAGCAAGCTCCTTGGGCAATCCAGCCGCTTCAGATTCTCCAACTTGAGCTGTTAGATCGGAAACATCCAGATTCCTTGATTGCCCATCCGTAGAAATAATATTCAGATTATTCAAATTGATAATATTACCTGAAGCGGCAGGCGCAGCGGTATCAAGACCTGCTACTTTTTCAGGATCCCGTGCCCACAGATCGGGATCATACCCCGGTGCCGGCGTAGCAGTACTTTCATACGGAATAGTTTCACCGCCTAGCTGTGCCGTTACACTATTGCGGGAAGGTGAATATAAAAATAATGCAATACCGAAGATTATCAATACAAATAAGCTTACCGAAAGGATAACCCATAAAATTTTCTTTTGTTCCATAGCCGTCCTCAAAATCCCTTTTTGCGCAGAACCTGTTCTATCTTGTTCCGTAAAGAATATACGGAATGAGTGTTCCTCACGCTTACTATATCGGCATTTTGTGCAAGGTATTGAGTAAAGAATTTTCTTTGCTGCATAAAGCGGGCAATAAGCTGCCGAAGCGGACGCTTATCCCGTTTTTTTGCACGGATAAGCCGCAGGAGAAACGGCGCCGTAATATACAGGATAAACGAACATTCAGGTACTAAATGTGTTTTATGCAATGTCGGCGCATTGAGAACAATAGGGCGCGCCGGCGCTTCGGATTCAGCGTTGCGGATAAGATTGCGGATTCGCTGTTCTATTTTAGGGAGGATAAAAGCTTCATGCACCGCTAAGAGTGCAGGATCATCAAAAAGCAAAGCGCTCAGCGCTTTCCGGTCAAGCCGACCGTCCTGCTGCCGCAGCTTTAAGCCTTTTTTTTCAGCATTACCTTCAAAAAGAGTAACGAGGGTATTTTGCTCTTCCGACAGCACTTGGTGAGCAACTATATCCGCATCAATGACATAAAAACCTTTTCCTGCAAGGAAATCTGCAACAACATTTTTCCCGGCGCAGGACTGTCCTGCAAGTCCGATAAGATTATTTTTTTTTGATTCCATAGAAAAAAAGAATTGGGTATCATCCAAAAAAGCAATACTAGTGGGCATCTCTAAAAACTCAGGTATAGTTTTTAGAGATGCCCAATGCTATTTTTATCAGACACCCATACATAAAAATTACACCTGTGATGCCCGGGAAAGCTTCAAAACGTGATGAAGGCATCGTCTAAGAACTTCCGTTGCTAGACGATGCCCATTATTTTACCATTCCCAGGCACTGTCTATGCTTTTACTTGATCAGAATAAATTCAACGCGGCGGTTTTTCCACCAGTTATCCCGATCAGACAATGCTGCAATCGGTTTTGTCCCGCCGATACCGACAGAAGACAAACGTCCGCGTGCAACACCTTTTTCAATCAAGAACTTGCGTACTGAATCAGCCCGCGCTGCAGAAAGCGGTATCAAATCTTCTTGCTCTTCACGTTCCGTACCGCTCACATTATTCGCATGCCCTTCAACCTGTACCTTATATTCCGGGAATTTGTTGAGAATTTCCGCAATACGGGTTAGGACCTTAACATTCCGGTCAACGACATTCTTTTCAAGCTCGTCAAAATCCGCTGCATTCTTTCTAAATATAATGGAAGGAACTGCAATCTTGAGCTTGTCGCCATCTCTGATAACCAATACATCTATCGGCACATAGCCTTTTACTACAGAGGTTAGCCCGATCTCATCGGTTACCGTAAAGGTATAAGGATAGTCAGTTGCAGACTGTACGGTTTCGCCCTTGAGAGAACGTCCATCCCAAATGATCTGCTCGGTTATCTTGTCTAAGCCTCCGGTACTCCAGAAAAGCTTATTACCGGTGTCTTCAGGCTCACGGATTTCAAATGACCACTGCTTGAGCTGAGTATCCGACTTTGCCGACAGATTGATAAATAGCTCGTCTTCGTTACCATCGTTATCCGGACTAAAGTATTTAGGATTCAGTTTAACCCCCAGTTCAGGAGCCTTGATCGAAGCTATAAACGGTGCCGTACTTACCTGTAACTCATCGCCTTTGGTGTACTGCAGCGAAAGACTTGCAGTAAAGGTACCCGAAACAACTTTTCCGGCATCGGATTTACCATCCCACTGGAGAATAGAAGCCAATGTGTCGCCTTTTTCGGATGACCAGATTTTTACCGGATCACTTGAACTACCGTCCATTGCCGTAATAGCAACCACCCATGCTGCAAGTCCGTCTTTCAAGGTTGTGTGAATGGTGAGCGTCTGGACATCTTTGATACCATCCCCATTGGGAGAGAATGCAGGCAGCTCGGCAGTAATATAAGCCTTGGGTACACGAGAGTCGATTACGATATTGTCAAGCGACCGTACGGTTCTATTTCCGGCAGCATCTTGTGCGGATATGGTGTACCGATATATTCCATCGCTTACCTTGTTACCGGAGCTATCGGTTCCGTCCCATACAAAATCAGCAGCAGCGCCTTCCCATGTAAAGGTACGTACTTCCATATTATCTGCGGAGGTAATACGTCCTGTCCAGAGGTCTTCTGCTGAACCCTGCTGTGTTACCGGCAAGTTAGGACGTTTTGCCGCTCCATCAGTGGAGAATACCAGATAAGGCGCGGAAATAGTCACTTCAGGGAATGCAGTGTCAAGGGTAATTTCCGGAATAGCTGATTTTGAAGACTGACCGTTTTTGAGTATCACATTGATTGCTGCAGAGTAACTGCCGTCTGCACAAACTTGCCCGCGCTGAGTTCCCGCATCAGCAGTACCATCCCAGATAATTGATGCAGGCGGTGTACCGCTGCCGCTTACCGTCTTAACTGCTGCACCAGATTGATCTGCAATCGTAAAAGTATACGAATCTACCGCAGTTGCAGATTTTATCTTAGGTGTAAATACAATGCTATCCTGCACACCGTCTTTATTCGGCGAAAAGGCAAGGATGCTGGCAGATAAGATTACATCAGCCTTTTCCGTATTCAATTCAACCGTAACAGGCTGGGAATAGCCAGTATTGCCTGCATCGTTTTTACCTACCAACCGGTATGCATATTTTCCGTCAGCAGCCAAATCTCCGGCATTATCACGCCCATCCCAAGCAAAGTTCGACGCATGATCTTTTGCCACTGCAAAGTTACGGATGGGTTTACCGCTCAAATTGCCGGATGCATCAAGCGCATAAATTTCGGCAATCCAAGAATCACCTCCGCTAAGCTGCTGTGTAAAGATAACCGTATCAAGATTCCCGTCTCCATCAGGTGAGAATATTGGAGTTGAGCTTTTCACCGCTGCCTTAGGTGCGGTCACATTCAGCATAAATACCGGTGAGGTTTCTGAAGGAGCATAGCCGTTTACATACCGTGCGGACAACACTGCTTTGTAGTCCCCTTCCGGTAACACAGCTCCTTGAGCATCCTTTCCTTCAAAGATAATAGGAGCAATCTGAGCATTGGAAACCGAGTAAACCGTTGTACTATCAGCATTTTGAACTTCGATTTTCCACTCTTGCAAGCCAGTCTGTACCGGTATTGCCGGCGACAGCGTGATCGTATCTTTTACACCGTCTCCATTCGGAGAAAATGCCCGTGCACTGATAGAAATACCAACCGACGGTTTGATAGTGTCGACAATAATATTCGATATTGAACGGGATGCGCTGTTTCCTGCGCGGTCAACAGCTGAAATCCGATAGGTATAAATACCATCAGGCACCAGCTCACCTGCATTATCCTTCCCATCCCACACAAAATCAGAGGGAGCAGCCTTGAGCGTATCTACAGAACGCACAGCCCGCTTATTAGAACCTATGATGGAAGCTGTCCACTTATCTTCCACAGAACCCTGCTGCCGAATGGGGAAGGTGTCTTTGTTTCCGTCGCCGTCAGGACTGAAAATCAATGCATTCTGCCCGGAGGGAGGGGTAACGGTAATACTGGGCGGCGTATTGTCCACAACAACAGCATACCGCTCCGTTTTTGCCGTATTCTTGTTATCATCCGAAGCTGTAATGGTAAAATAGTAGGTGCCGTCCGGTGCAACAGAGCCGGAATCGAGCATACCGTCCCACCGCAGCGTCTCCGGAACATCAACACCGGACTTTGCCCGGGTAAGCAGCTTCCAGAAAGACCTGCCGCTCAGCTGCGGCAAAGATTCCTTATTAGCGATAGTACGGACAACCTCGCCTTTGTCATTTTCAATATCGCATGACCAGGCTACTACGTACCGCTCATCGGTAATAGACAGCGGGAATTCAAGCATATCCTGCACCCCATCGCTATTGGGAGAAATATAGACAGTTTCAGGATAATCGGCACTGATTGCAGGAGCAGCGGTATCTTTTTTTCCAACCTTGACATTAACGCCTGCACCAATTGCCCAAATACTATTTCCGAGCGGTTTGGCGGCAAGCTGCGGGGTAATATCGCTTTGTTCCCATGCATTAGAGCCGCTCTTATCTTTTGTATTCAGTTTAATTGTACAGGCAAGTCCGAATGACGGAATATAACTCTGTACATGATATAAGGTTTCCACCAGATTGAAGTTCCAGCCCGCTTTAAACGTTACCATCTCTGCAAAATTCATGTGCAAACCGGTATCAAATACTACATTCTGAAAGGTCGGGAAAGAAAGATCAAACGCCATACCGAGCTTAAAGTTTTTGACTGCCATCAAAGTTGTTGCGAAACCAACGCGGGGAGTAAACATTCCCGGAAAACCACTGGTACCGGTAAGCCCCTTCACACCGCCGTCATTGGGATTATAGGGTTTTCCCATCCCGGTAAGCGAAACGCCAAGCCGTGAATCCTTAGCAAAACCGAGATTCCCGAAGCGGTAGAGCACGCCAAAATCAGCGCCAAGACCCCAGCCGGTACCGATAATAGCGTAGACTCCAGTACCCAGCGCAAGCTTTTCCGTTAAATCCTTTGAATAGGAAAAGCGCAGTGAACCGGCAGTACCCCACTGAAGTGAGGCAAATGAAGACGTAAAAAAGTGCACATCAGTTGCAACAACACCCCACCGGGTAGGATAGAGAAAATCCGCATTTGCCAAATGCCCCTTCCATCCTGAATCCCCAACGGTATTCCGCCTAAAACCGATAACACCTGCATACGAAAGATCAAAGATAATCCGCTGCTCGTATGCGGAAAGAGCCGGGTTGGATGCTAAATCAGCAGGATTACCATCCGCAAACGGTCCCCCGGTTACACTTGTCTGACCACCCAAGAGATCGGGAGAAAAGAAAGTCTGCGCAGACTCACCTCCTCCCGGCGGATTATAAGCAAATACGCTATATGCGCTGAATACAACACATAGCATAAATACAATTCGTTTCACAAAATCCTCCTCATTATTTTAAAACGGAAAGCGGATCTATCAATCTCCCGTTCTTATAAATTGATAGATGCAAATGCGGCCCAGTTGAGTAGCCGGTATTTCCCACAGCCCCGATAGAGCCGCCCTGACCAACATACTGTCCGCGCTTTGCGTAAATAGCCGAAAGATGTCCATACAGAGATTGGTATCCTCTATCATGAGTGATAATCACATAGTTACCATAAATACGGTTATATCCCGTTTCTGCAACTTTTCCATCCAGCGTTGCCTTAACCGGCGTACCGGTAGGAGCCGCAAGGTCAATTCCGGTATGATAGCTCTTTGCCCCGGTGAAAGGATCGCTCCGGTAACCGAATGGAGAAGTCAATCTTCCTTGGATAGGATAGAGAAATAATTCTCCGAGTGCTTTTTTAAGATCAAAGGATGAAAGCGAAACCCCGGGAATAAAAAGCTGCTGCCCCACTGATAAAACTTCACCGGTTAAGTCATTTGCATCCAGCAAAGCGGTAACACTGACCCTATAGTCTGCCGCAATACCGGCAAGTGTTTCATTCTTCTTAACTGTATACAAAAGTCCATCGGTAGATGGTATCCGCAGCACCTGCCCCGCACTGATTCTCCGAGCATTATCGATAGCATTAACAGACAACAGGGTACCAAAGTTACGCAATCCCGCACGAGCGGCAATTCCGCTTATTGTTTCGCCTTTCTTAACAGTATAGTCCCGGAAGGTTACTGCAGAAACAGCAGAAAAATCAGCCGGAGAAAGTTCTTGACCAGTAAAATTTTCCAGTTCGGGGAAAATATAGGCATGAAGAGCCCTGCTGAACGCCGGTTCTTCACCAAAATTGAGCGTTTTAATGGAATATGCCCCTGCACCCGAACGAAAAAGAGGAAAAGCAAGGATTCCATAGAGGAAGATCACAACAAGTAGAAGCGGTACCGGATTAACATCCACAACGAAAAACCGATGCGAGGTTGCCGCCCGTTGCTTTGCAGCATGTACTGAAGCCTCATTGCTGCTGTACGAACCCGGAAAAAAACTATAGAGATCGGCAGAGGCAGTTTGCATCCCCTTATGCTTTGCTTGATGCTTTATCTGTACGGATGAAGGCGGAAAAGGTTGCAGCCTATCCGAATCAGAACCGTGGTACGTTATGATATTCATAACTACACTATCGGCAAAAATAACAAATACAAAAGATACGGAACGCTAGTATCCGCCGCTGCCTATCAGTTTGATTTACATACCCGGTCTGTTCGACAACTGTGTTTCCGGACAGGTTTACTATTTTTTATGCTTGCTTTTTTTCGTTATTCTGATTATGATACAGGCATCACACATATCAAGGAGTATGAATATGGCTTATAAGATCTCCGATGCTTGTATTAATTGCGGTGCCTGCGAAGGCGAATGCCCGGTAGGCGCTATTAGCGAAGCAGATGGAACGCGTGTTATCGACGCTGATGCTTGCATCAGCTGCGGTGCATGTGCAGGTGTTTGTCCTACAGAAGCAATTTCTGGAGAATAACTCATTTGTTGGCAGCAGCCGGAATATACGGAAAGCGCTAAAAATTTAATCTCTTTTTTGGCGTTCTATCGATCCTTTAGTATGCAAAAGGGCTGAGATACCGGCTGCTGTTTATGGTAAGGCTGAATGTGCGGATTAAAAATTGACCGTTGTATACGGCAGCAGAAAAGGTTAGAAAGGTGAAAGACTATTTTCACAAAATGATTACCGGTTACGGTGCATTTTTTATTAAAATTTGTACATTTGTTCTAATATTCGGCATCTGCCTTCTTTTCAGCTTTGCCATCGTGTATCCGTTATGGCTGTGTGCAACGCACTATACAAATCTCTATACAACATTAACCCTCATATTGTTTGCAGGGCTGGTTCTTTTTTTTACCATAAAGCGGAGCATCAAAAAATATAAAACCGATTCCCGCCGTTTTGTTTACACACTCATAAAAAAACTCATCCTTGCTGCAGGTATTGCTGCTTTCTTTGTCCTGCTCTTTGCCTATCAGCGTTTATTCGCATTTATTGTGCTTGCAGCTACACTGGTACTCTACGGTTTTGTCGCTTTTGGACTTTCGGAAGACCGAAAATAGCTTTAGACAGCATCGGTTCTGCAGGATACTCTTTCTTATTATATACGGTATATATGGTGCTGTTACCAGCTTTGCACAACATGCGGAACTTCCGCTCATTACCGAGCTATCACCTCAAAATCACCTGTTCCAGCAGTACTGCGATGACGTACTTTATGCCCGCAAAGCCCTTGCTGCGGGTAAAACTTCCCGGGAACTGCCGCTCCGGTTTTATCGCTACAAAGTACAAAAAGACGACACGGTGATCAGAATTGCAGCCCGCTGCAGTATTCCCTATGACGCTCTGATCACTCTCAATAGTATCGATTCGGTAAAGACCGATATAACCGGAAAAATACTCATACTCCCAAGCCTCCCCGCACTATACTTGCCGGAACATGCTGTTTCCGATATTGAACGGCTCACTGAAGCCCTCGCTAAAAAGTTGAAAATAGAATCTTTTTCTATTACCCTCCCCTCCCCCGACAAACCGGGAAAAAACATACAAGTCGAGTGTTTTCCAAATGCATTACTCGACAGCACAGTACGCAGCTTTTTCTTTATTCCGTTATACCGCTTCCCGCTGCAGCAGGCAGTTGTAACATCTCCATTCGGTATGAGAAAAAGCCCTTTTACCGGCAAAACATCTTACCACGCCGGCATAGACCTCGCTGCTCCTTCGGGAAGTCCCGTATATGCCTGTGCTGCAGGTATGGTTGCAGAAACAGCCTACAGCAACATTTACGGTAATTATATCATTATCCGGCATGAAGACGGGAGAGAAAGTCTCTACGGACACCTGAGCAAGATAAAAGTCCGCTTGTACGAAAAGGTAAAATCGGGTACAATTATAGGTAACGTTGGTTCTACCGGACTTTCTACGGGACCGCATCTACATTTTGAGGTACGGGAGCAAGGGAAAGCAAAGGATCCGGCTCTTTTCATCGATACAAAGAAAGCAAAGACATGAAACAGCTCCTAGCAAAAACGGCATTTTTGTTTTGTTTATCTCTTTCGATTTTTTATCCAGACAGTTTTAGAGTCGGGATGATGCATACTCATATTCTTAATTCTGAAGTATTTGAGCCGATAACCCTGCAAATGGGTTATAATGATGCGGTGTCATTTACATTAAAAAGCGATACCTTATTTTTAGAAGGGATAGAGCTTGAAATTAAGCAAAGCGCTGCGAGTCTTAAATATCCGAATACCATTGCCTATACTATATACACTGAAATCAGCCCGGAGCCGGCAAAAAACGAAATAGACTACACGGCACAAAAAATCAGCACAGCCTTATTACCGAATCGTTTTTCTCATAGTATCAGAATTCCTCTTAAAGAGCCGTATAACTTTACCCGGAACGGCAATAGCGAAATTATACCATACAGCAGCAGCCTCTGCCTTAGCCCATTCATGTTGAGGCTAAACCCTGTTATGAAGGGCTTACCCGATGATATTGAAGGAGCACGTTTTACTGTCATTGCCCGTCCTCTGCTCATTGCAGAAGGCGGATTAAAAATCAATCTGCAGTATCCTGATAAAGAGCAAAAACCGGTGAGTGTGCAGCTGAATGGAGACTACCTTGCAAAGTACACGGAACTGCAGCTCCGGCAGCCGGGACAGTATTCGCTACAGATCAATTCCGACGCCTACCGTACAGAGACACGTACCTGCGTTGTAGAACGGGGAAAAACCACACAACTCGACATTCAGCTCAAATCCATAACACCGCTGTTACGGATACAAGCGCCTGAAAACGTTATAGTTATACTGGACGGCGAAGAAATCACCTCGGCAAATACTCCTATTCCGCTTGAAAGCGGTTCACACATCATCATGTGTAAGATTGGAACCTATCAGCTCACCCGTCAAATTATTGTTGAAGAAGGGAAAAGCTATCTATTAACATTTACAATGGATATGCTGATACAAGAAATAACGGAATAAAAAAAGAATATCCATGTAAAGTTTCTTCCAGCAGAGCCGATATATATTGTATCGGTTGGTTAGTCTCCCTCCCACCCATTAGCCAACCGATAGCCAGACGGCGGGCCGGTTGCTCCAACCGGCTTTTTTTTATTTTCTCCCTTGAAAACCTCTTTACCGAAACCAATCCGCTTCTAATTCACCGTAAATTTGGAGACCTCTTGAGCCAACAAGTCTTCAATGCTCCGCTGATTTTTATCCGCGGATTTCTTCTCTATTTGATGACTTTTTTCAGACTCTTTTCAAGACTTACATTAAACCTGTTCGGAAACTTCCGTTTCTGAACAGGTTACCTTGAAATGCGATGTTCTAAATCGTGCTATTTGCGCGATTTAGAACTCGTCGACCTATTCGAAAACGCAGTTATCGAATAGGTCTATTCCTCTTGTCAAGGTTTAAAAATGGTATATACTAATGTATGGTAGAAAATATACTGATGGAAGTACTGTGTACATTGATGAGTCTCTTTTAAGCTTTACTACCGGATAATCGGAAAGCTGATGCTTTCTTCTTGACTTTTTATAGGAGTAGAATTATGCAGAATGGAAAAATACAGCGCCGGCTGTCTTTGAAGACAAAATTGATGATAATCTTTGGCATTTTACTTGCAGTTGCCTTAGTGCTTGAAGGTGTTTTAGCTATCTATATTGCCCGGAGAGCTGTGTCTGAGAAAGTAGAAACCCACCTGACTGATAAGGCAGCAGATGTTGCTGAAATTATTGATGGACGGATAAATGCTATTTTTCAACTGCTTGAGGGTTTTTCACGTATGCCTATCCTTGCTGATGAGGCAGTACCGTATCGCGAAAAAGAAGCCCGGCTGCAAAAAGAAGTTTTATTTAATAAACAACGATTTGCACAGCTCAATTTGTATGATCTTTCCGGAGTACGTTATACTGCGGATGGAAAAAAAGTTTCAGTAGCAGACCGCGAATGGTTTAGAGCGGCTGCAAGCGGTAAGACTTTTGTGTCTGAACCTTTAATATCCCGCTCATTGAATAAATTGGTGCTCATTTTTGCAGTACCGGTCTATGATGATGCTCATACACTTGTCGGTGTACTCAATGCCGTAGTATTGGCAGGGCGTCTTTCGGAGAGTATTGCAGATATCATTGTCGGTAAGACCGGCGAATGCTATATCATCGGTTTAACCGGTACGATTATCGCACATAGGGATACAACACTTGTAGAAAAAATGTATAATCCTATTAACGAAGCAAAGAATAATCCTAAGTTGGCATCATTCGCTTCCTTTATTCAACATGCTTTAGATACTACGTATAGCAATGTCGGCTACTATGATTTTGAGGGGAATTCATATATTGCCTCCAATGCTACGATAAAAAATACCGGCTGGAGGGTGATTATCAGAGCGCCGGTTAACGAATTTACTGAAACACTAACATTCCTGCGCCGGTCTATTAGCATTATGGGTAATACTATTTTGTTGCTGTCTTTGGTTATTATCTATTTTATCGCCCGCCAGATGGTTGGTCCCGTTAAAATTGCCGTAGCTGCATTGAAAGGTATTGCACAAGGCGAAGGAGATTTAACGGTCCGGCTGCCGATTACCGGCAATGATGAGGTTACCGATCTATCCCGCTACTTTAACGAAACTATTACAAAAATCAGTAGGTCGATCAAATCGGTTGGCACCAGCAGCAAAATCATGGAAGAAATTGGAAACGAACTCGCTTCTAACATGACAGAAACGGCAAGCGCTGTACACCAAATCAGTGCACATATCGATGCAGTAAAACAGCAGGCTATGACACAGGCTGCAAGTGTTACCGAAACAGATGCAACTGTTCAAGAAATTATCAGTACCATTAAAAAGCTAAATGACAGTATTGAAACTCAAGCGGGCAGCGTTGCGCAGTCGTCAGCTTCTGTAGAACAGATGGTTGCAAATATCGCTTCTATTACACAGACACTGGAAAAAACCGATGCCGCAATTAAAACGCTTGCATCGGCAACGGATGACGGTAAGGCAACCCTTGTTTCTTCTAATAGTATTACTCAAAAAATTGCTGAAGAATCGGGCAGTTTGATGGAAGCGTCCAGTGTGATCCAGCATATTGCATCGCAGACAAACTTACTGGCTATGAATGCTGCTATCGAGGCCGCTCATGCAGGAGAAGCCGGTAAGGGATTTGCAGTTGTTGCCGACGAAATCCGCAAACTGGCTGAAGATTCCGCTGCCCAAGGTAAAGCAATTACTACAACGCTTAAAACCCTCACCGGCGAAATTGAAACACTATCGAATGCTTCCAAAACAGTAGAAGAGAAGTTTACGATGATTTTTAATTTATCGGGACAAGTAAAGGCAATGAGCGACAGCCTTACGGAATCAATGAAGGAACAAGAAAACGGCAGCAAAGAAGTACTTATTGCAATTAAAAACATCAACACCGTAACAACGGAAGTTCAGGCAGGTTCCGATGAAATGCTGAGAGGCGGGCAAAGCGTTGTTGCCGAAATGCATAATTTAAGCAATCTTACCAATACCATTACCGACAGCATGAATGAGATGGCAGCAGGAGCGGTGCAAATTAATAACGCTGTGCAGGAAGTACACGAAATAGCCCAGAAAAATAAGAAAAGTATCGAGGTTTTAGCAAAAGAAGTCGCCAAGTTTAAAACGGAATAATACTTTTGAAAAACGTCTTTTGAAAATAGACAGTTACCAACAAATGTACATTCGTGTACATTATCAGGCAAACGCATTATCAATACCCTTACCGATCCCCGCATTGAGTATCTGCTTGATGCGTTCATCGGAGGGGGCGGAGTTGATGGAAATTACGCTGCCGGAATCAATGCGTACATAGATAAGCTGCACACCATCATCCAATCACCGAAGCTGCCCCTTATTACAATAAGGCGGAACAAACACAGGTGCGTTTTCCTTCCGTAACTAATCCGCTTATCAGTACCAATACGGTCAGTACGGTACGCCCGAAAAACACCTCAAGCAACCGAGCTTCGGGAAGTTCGACGCACACATCCTCAAGCGGGCGTACGCACGGCGGCGGGAGGAAATTTTAAAAAGAAGTACGGGAATCTCTAAAAACCACAAGCCTATCGGCTTTTTTTGTACGGAAATACATTAAGTTATCCGATTTGCGGGCTGCGAATCAGTTTTTTAGCGATACCCTATTATGTTATGTTATTTAAACCCCAGAGCGGCAAGGGAATCGATATTGCCGGTAACGAGCGCCGCTTTGTTTTCTTTCTGAATTTCATCGTAAATTTCTTCACGGAAAACTTTAACGGAGCGGGGTGCTTCAACCCCGATCTTTACTTGATCGCCCCGTACCTCAATGACGGTTAATTCAATCGAATCGCCGATACGGATTTTTTGGTTTGTCTTTCGAGAAAGAATTAGCATGGCGTACCTCCGTGTTTCATTTCGGCTACGATGTCATGCTTTGTCTTCCACTTTTCTCCGCCGAGGACAAGCTGCATGGCGTGTTTATTCTTCTTATTGATGATGAGCGGACCTTGCAGGTTTGCTGTAATAGCTGCACCGTTTGAAGGGATCGTTACCAATGCAAACACGAGTACATCTGACGGCGATTCGATACCGAGCGGCTTTAGCAGCGTGTCATCAATATCCAGCTCATAATCGGGACGGAAGATAAAAGGATCAATCGCAATGAATGCTAAATCAGCATCATCTAAGGATTGAATCCAGATAAACGGCTTTTGCTGTGCATCGAGCAATGCAAAACGGTGATAATTATTAAATCCGTAAAAGCCTTCCGCCAATGTAATAATCTGATCCTCTTCAATAATAACGGTACCAAGAGCTTTTGTTTTTATTTCCATGCCGAAAATTCCTTCCCCTTTTAGCGTAGATAATTGAGCAGCGTATTTTTATATAAATTACCGACTGTACTGAGTGATGCCTGATGCGTGTACTCATACATTTTGAGATCGGTAATTGCCTGAGTAATATCGAGGTCTGACTCGCGGGAGTCTGCCCCTGTTACATTTGGTATCTGGGTATTTAAGCGGGCGAGTGCCGCCTCTGCGCGTTCATAACGGGAACCGTTTTCTGCCAGCCGTGCCGCAAGATTGTCGATTGCACCGTCCACACTGCCGAGTACCTTACCGCCGAGCGATTCATTATCTCCTGCGTACATGGCATTCCGCATAGCAATAACAGCATCAAAGAGCGAACCGCCGGTTACCCGTACGGAGTCGGCAAGATTATACGGGGGACGCTGCTGCGGTTTTACCAGTCCCAACGATGCAAGCACATTTCCATCACCGGAATCGCGCAGCCAGAGCTGGCGGGCATCGGTGGTTTCAATATTCATACCGTTAGTAACCGGATCGAGCGATGCCTTGACCGCAGCTCCGGAGCTATTGATCTTGGCCATAATAGCGTAGACGTTATCTCCGGCAATAACCGGAATGCTCACCCCGTCTACCTCAATGGTACTGTCTTTTTGCACGACATAGTTGCGTGCATCCGTTGCAGAAAAGAGACTTTGCCGCTC
This sequence comes from Treponema sp., assembly GCF_052169735.1. GTDB lineage: Bacteria > Spirochaetota > Spirochaetia > Treponematales > Treponemataceae > Treponema. The sequence goes on along the minus strand of NZ_JBQNBW010000008.1, from coordinate 3,364 downwards.
TGCCCAAAATACGCGGTTACCTGCGTGGTTTGCGTCCATAAACGAAAGTTCATCGCTTTCTATTTGTTTGGTGTCGATAGAACCGTTATACCGCACATCTGTGATGACGGCAGAACCGGCACCGTCTATATCGCCCATGACAATTTCAAACGGCTCGGTAAAGCTTTTGGTACCGGCAAAGAGCCGAGTTCCATCTGCACCAAAGCTGTTCGCTGTCTGCACTAACTCATAGAGGAGCTGATCTACCTCCGGTGCCATTTTTTTCAGGTCTGAGGCAGTATAGGTGCCGGTTGCCCCTGCAACGGATAACTCACGGAGCCGCTGCATAATGCTCATAGCGCTTTGCATAGGCGCTTCCGCAACCTTATATTGATCGTTGAGGGTTTGTGCATTTTTCTCAAAGCGGTCAAGCCGGGCAAGCAGCGACTTATACCGCACGGAATGTCCGGCAGCAAGCGGATCATCACGCAGCTGCTGGATACGCCGTTGGGTATTGATCTGACTGTTGACCTTATGCAGCCTGTTTTCTTGCCGTCTAACCGAATAGCTGCTGTCAGAATGCTGCATATTTGAACTAATCCGTTGCATAAAAAAAACTCCCATAAAAAGTCAAGAAGAAAGTATCAACTTTCGATTGACTTTTTACGCACGTTCACAACGAAGTGAGAACGTGCATATAATATACAAGTTTGCGTTTTAGCAAACTTGAGTAAATGAAAGCCGTACCATTTGTGCGGCTTTCATTTTACAGCCCTTACTTCCCGAGACCTAGATGCCGAGCCGGTTGATTACGGTGTCGAGCATCTCATTGACTGCTGCAACAAAGCGGGCAGTGGCATTGTAACCATGCTGGAATTTGATAATATCTGCCAGCTCTTCATCAATATTGACACCGGAAATAGAGTCGCGCATATCCCGCAGCTCTTTACTGATGGCTGTTTGGGTATTGAGTACCAGCTCCGACTGTTCACCCTTTAAGCCCATCTCCGTTACTGCATCGGCAAAAAATTCGTCAAAGGTGCGGGTATTGCCGACCATAACCGGCGTATTCCGTATTTTGGCGATAGCGACTGCAGCGCGGTTATCTCCGGGATAGGGGATGCCTTCCATACTGGGATACCCTGCCGCGATATTCTGCACATCCCGCACAACCACCGGATTGAGTTCCATCCAGCCGGAGGGGTGCGCAATTGGAGAGACTGCATACTGTGCGCCATTCGGAGACAATACGTTGACTGCATCCGCTTGCTGCCAATCATACGCGTTTTCTGCCCCGCTGCCGCTCAGCACTCCTGCATAGCCTGCTAAGAAACGTCCTGAATCCTCTACGTGCCGGATTACAAAGTCAGGATTTTCCGTGTCCTGTGCGGTAGTTCCTTTGAGCACCAATTTGCTATTTTGATCGAGGTAGGCAACAACTTCTGCACCCGACCGGTTAATGCGTTCAACCAGATCGGCAACCATATCAGTGGAATAGTACGGCACTTGTACGGTTCCAAATCCTGCAGAGAGGGTAAGATTCCCTTCAAGTCCGATTTGCTGGCGCGGATCAAGGCTGTGTGCACCGGTTAAGCGGAAAATATAAGAAGTGTCGTATTCCCCATCGCCATCCCGGTCAAAATTACCCTGTGTATTATTGATAAAATATTGCTCTTTGAAAAAATCAATCCCGGTTTTTCCGTTTAAGCCCATTGCATTGCGGTGAATATCATTGACTAAATCAACAAAATTCATTGCCATGGTGTCGAGCTTCCTGATTTCCTCACGGACATCGCCATCCCGCAGTTCGATGAGGGCTGCAAGGCTGCCTTTCTCAAAATGAGCGCTGTTACCGGAATCTTCCCATACGACGTTTGCATAGCCTTCATTTGCCGTGCTGCTTTCCAGGGCAAAGCTCCGGAATTTACCGCCTTGCACAAGTTCCATCCCATCTGAGTAAATGATATAAGATTCGTCGATCTCTTCTTTTTCTACAGAGATAGAGATAAGGTTTGCAAGTTTTTCTGTTAAGACATCACGCTTGTCCATCAGATCATTGGGACTGTCTCCCATTGCCTTTACCTTGACAATTTCTTCGTTGAGCGCTGCAATTTGCCGAGTGAACGAATTAACCTGCTTAACCCGCGCTTCAATGTCGCCGTTGATCATATCCCGGATGCCCTGTAAACCTCGGTACTGATGGTGTACGGAATCGGTGAGCGTTTTTGCTCTGGTTGCCACTGCGGTGCGTGCTGCAGTCGATTCAGGATAAACGGAAAGCTCCTGCCATGAATCCCAGAATTGATCGAGCCGTGTTCTGACGGAGGTATCTTCCGGCTCATTATAGAGCTGTTCCAGCATATAGATATAGGAATCGCGCGTTTCCCAATAGCCTTGATCGTCGGCTTGAGCGACAATGCGCTGATCCAAGAGCTGATCGCGCAAGCGGGTGATTGCACTGACGGAAACACCTTGCCCAATCTGACCGGGGGTCTCTGCCCGCGATAAATCCGGGCGGTACAGCGGCTCATAGGAATCAAGCTGGACGCGCTGACGTGAGTATCCTTCCGTGGATGAGTTCGATATGTTATGACCGGCAGTTTGTATGGCTTGCTGCTGCGCAAATAAACTACGTTTTCCCAGTTCAATCGAAGCGAATGTAGACATCTTTTTCTCCTTTAAAAAACGGTATCAAGTACGAGGCTGCTGTAGTTCGACTGTGTAGGCACCCCGGTACGGGTGTAAGATGAGGAGCGGGTTGCGATTGCCGCTGCATCCACCATATCTTGTACCAGTGTCTGCACGTGAGAGACATAGCCTTCCAGCGTATCATTCGTGATTTTTGAAAGATAGACGTGCTGCTGCAATGTCCGGTACAATGCACCGAGCTTCTTTTTTGTTTCTTCCGGCAGTGATGAGGTATATCCGTAAAAATCCCGTACTTCTTCATTATAAGGATCAAGCTGATTTAAAAATAAAAAACACTGCTTATCGAGCCGTAAAAATTCATTGGAAGCCTCTGTATTTTTTAATACGCACCGTTCGATCCCCTCCCATGAACGGTTCCGTACAGCGTCGGAAAGCTCTTTTTGACAAGCATATACTTCTTTCATTACTTCAATTTGCTGCATCAATGTTTGTTCAATCTTTTCTGCAGCTGCGATTTTGTCCATAGAGTACCCCTCTGTTACAGTGTCGGAATTGAGCAAAAAAACTTGAGTTGATTTTTAGAGGGAGGAATCCTTGGAACAAAGCAAGAAAGGGCTTGACGCAAAATGAAATTTTCATCATAATACTGATATTGCCCATTTGGGGGTGTAGCTCAGTTGGCTAGAGCGCTTGCATGGCATGCAAGAGGTCAGGGGTTCAATTCCCCTCACCTCCA
>NZ_JBQNBW010000007.1:0-57657 GCF_052169735.1 Treponema sp. | reverse complement strand
CAGGTGAACCGTTTCTTTTCTCCTTTTTTGGGGCATTTTATTTTACAACTTACCACGGTAAATAGCATTTTAAATCCCAAATAGCAGCATTAGCCGCCCCGATGCAGAACATTGGAGTACAATGCCCACTATTCCGCACGGCAGCTTCGTTTTAGTATATCTCTTTTTTACTATATTTTATATTGAGCTATCTTCATGGTTTCCCTTGATAAGAGTATCAGCGCAAATATCCCAATAGGTGCTTGAGAGAGCCGCCGGAATTTTCTATAATCACGGTCTAGCAAAGGAATATGGAATGAGTAAAAAGCACAGGACAGATACAGAGAAAGACGATAAAGATAATATATTTGACACTGGTGCATCAGTAAGTGATACGGCAGCGGATGCAGCTGATTCTATAGGTACCGGCATCTATGCTGCTGCCGAAGGCGATAAGGATACAGATATGGAAGCGCCGGAAGCTGCATTTGACTACCGCAAAAAATACGAGAACACCCCGCTTGTGGTGATAGCAGGTCGTCCTAATGTGGGCAAGTCTACCCTGTTTAACCGGTTTTTGCGGAAGCGCCGTGCCATTACCGATCCTACACCGGGTGTAACCCGTGATCCTATCGAGGCACAGGCAATTATCAACGGAATGCCGGTACGGCTGATGGACACCGGCGGTTTTAAGCTGACCCGCAGCGGCGATAAAAAAGACGACCTGATGGATGAGCTTGTTGTAGAAAAAACACAGGACGCGCTCCGCCGTGCCGATAAAATTCTTCTATTATTAGAAGCCTCTGCTCCCACTGCGGAAGACGAAGAATTTATCCGCTTTCTGCGTCCTTATTGGAATAAACTCATCACTGCCGTGAATAAAACGGAAGGCGGGCGCGGTGAAGCGGAAGCCTATAATTATTTGAGCTTCGGCTTCCCGACACTCCTGTGTATCAGCGCCGAACACGGAGACAATATCACCCCGCTTGCAGAAGAGATAACCAGGGGCTTGGACTTTTCGCGTGTATGTGAAGCGCCTGCCGACACGGCTATCCGCATCGCACTCATCGGCAAGCCGAACACCGGCAAGTCAACACTCAGTAACTACCTCACCAAGACCTCCGCATCAATTGTTTCGGAGATTGCCGGTACAACGCGGGATGTGGTGGAAGGCGAGTTTTTCTATAAAGGCAGACAGTTTATCATTCAGGACACTGCCGGAATCAGGCGCAAAGCAAAGGTAAAAGAGGATATTGAGTATTACTCGGTTGTCCGCGCTATGAAGAGTTTGGAACATGCCGATATTGTATTTCACCTTATTGACGCAGAAGAAGGGTTGACCGAACAGGATAAAAAGATCATTGTGCAGGCAACCAAGCGGGGGCTAGGCGTTATCTTTGTGCTGAATAAATGGGATTTGGTAAAAGGCGAGAAAAAATTCCGTGATGCGGAACAGTATATCAAAATTATGTTTGGAAAGATGGAATATGCGCCGATTGTTCCCGTGTCTGCACAAAAAGGCAGCGGCATTTCTGACCTGCTCAATACTGCATTGGAGTTGTTCGAGCAGCTGACAAAAAAGATAGAAACTTCTGCACTCAATCTAGCACTCAAAGACTGGCTCCAAGCAGTCCCCCCTCCACATGGGCAACGCAATTCGTTTACGCTTAAATATATGGTGCAAACATCCGCGCGTCCGGTTGAGTTTTTAGTCTTTGCCAATAAACCCGACCTTGTTTCAGAATCCTATCTACGGTACATTACAAACCGGATACGGAAAGACCTCGGCTTTAGTTCGATTCCCTTTCTAATACGGGTAAAGGGCAGCCGGGTAAAATGGGAAGAGCGGGTAAAACCGTGACAGGCTTTTCCATCGGCGAAGTTGAAAAGATAACCGGCATTAGGGCTCATGTCCTCCGCTATTGGGAGCAAGAACAGCCGTTTTTGCGTCCGCAAAAGGATACACAGGGGCGGCGGCTGTACACCGATCATCACCTTGATTTAATCTTTCGTATGAAGTATCTGGTTGAGGTGCGGAAATTTACCGTGGAAGGGGCAGGACAGCAGCTGCTTACCGATCTCTCCGGCAAGGGGGGCAGCAGGCGTATTACCGAACTGTCTCATATCCGTAGTGACCTGCTCAATGTGTACCGGCTCCTGCAGGAAAATAAAAATGCGTTTAAAGCAGCTTCTGAAGCCTGATCTCTACATTGGAACCTCGACCAAGATTGACTCTGTATGGGAGATTTCACTCAATATACCTGACGATTTCGTTGGGACACAGTACTCAATGTTTTGCACCGTGTGTGCGATCCGGCACGGATGCCATCGTTAAGAAATGTACGTCCATGTAACATTTCTTAAGTGCGAGTTTTTCTTGAGAAAACTTGCAGTCAAAAAATATACAAGGATATATATTTTTGACGAGGTGGATGCAGCCGGCTTTAATACCCTTATATTAGGAACCCTAGCATCCACTTCACCCCAGCTATTTGTTTTGTCACGAAAGTTGCTCGCTGTACCTATACGGCGCCGCAACTTTCGCGCCAACTTTGCCTTACACTTCGCGTCTGCAATGGCGCAAATGCAGGTTAAGCGTTAGTTAATGAGTCTTGCTTGCTTTGGGATTCTTCATCAAAGGCGGCTGACCGGTTGCATCCAACGCATCACGCCACAAAGACCCATCCGGCTCAACATAATTCCTGTTACGTACAACCACATCTATCGGTAAATGGACGAATTTATTATACATTAATCCAACAATCAGCTTTGTTTTTCCCGCCATTGCCGCATGGACAGCATTATTTCCAAGCCGTTCACAGTAAATAGAGTCAACCGGAGCCGCAGGGGCAGACCGTATCTGATAACTGGGATCGATATACTTCAAATTGATATGGATATTTTTCGACTTAAAGTATTTATCAATCTGTTCCTTTAAAAACACCCCGATATCGGAGAGCCGTTTATTGCCGGAATCATCAGTTTCGTTTTTACTTTGCAGTAAGTCCTGTCCCGCGCCTTCTGCAACAACGATAACGCTGTAGTGGTTTTGCGTTAAACGGTCTTCCAAGTGTTTGAGAAACCCGTTTTCTCCTTCCAAGTCGAAAGGAATTTCAGGAATCATAACAAAATCAACCTCGTGGCTGGCAATCGCTGTATGTGTTGCAATAAAGCCCGACTCCCTTCCCATCAATTTAACCAAACCGATACCGTTAATCTGCGATTGGGCTTCCATACGGGCTGCAGCAACAGCTTCCGATGCTTTTACAACGGCGGTATCAAAACCGAAAGATTTTTGGATAAAAGAAAGATCATTATCAACTGTTTTGGGTATACCAACCACAGAAATGCAGAGATTCCGCCGTTCAATCTCTTTTGCAATTTCCAAAGCCCCCTTCTGTGTACCGTCGCCGCCGACCACAAAGAGAATATTCAAATTCAAGCGTTCAATCCCGTCAACAATTTCTACTACACGGGTACCGCCGCCGCGGGATGTTCCAAGAATGGTACCCCCTGTTTTATGGCATGCATCTACAACGGACGGGTTCAACGGCAGTACATCAAAGTGATAGTCAGGCAGCAGCCCCTTAAAGCCGAACCGGATTCCGCTAATCCGTTTAACACCGTAGCGCCCCCACAAACAGCGTACAACAGCACGGATAACATCGTTCAGTCCGGGGCACAAACCTCCGCAAGTGATAATCCCTGCATGAACATGACTCGGATTAAAGAATATCTTTTCCCGCGGACCAGCTTTTTCTATAAGCTGCTCCCGTTTTAATGGTCCGGACTCCTCACCGATTTTCCCTTCCAGCTGGAAACGGATAAAATCCTCATTGGTAACATAGTTTGCAATACTGTCCCCAATAACATTTGAAAGATGGATAGGAGAAGGTATTTTGCAGTCCCCAAGTGTTTCAATACTAAAATTAAATTCTTCATTATATTTCATAGCGCACCTCCACAGTCTCTCAGCTCTCAACAGAGATACTATATGCTGAAAACATACCACAAAATTGCCGTACATGTAAGAGAGAAAAAACTTTTTTTGATTGACAGATCGGCAAATTTTCTTCATTATAGGTATATCTATGGCACAGAAGAAAGAATCTTTTTTTACACACATTGTTCAGCTTTTTTTTCCGCATGATGATGCGGAGGCGGTAAAGAAACGGCATCTAAAAGCGCTCGCAAAAGAGATTTCAAAAAATAAATTCAGCAAGTGGTATAAGCCCTCTTCAGAAGAATTGCAGCCGCAAATGGCGCGGTTCTTTTTTGAAGTGTACAAAATTGTGGGACCGGCTCGGGCTTTGCTTGCAAGTGCAGCTTCGTCAAAAGTGTTAAAGACGATTACCGTTGAACAAAACTTATCGAAACAGCAGCATCAGATAAGGGAAAAACTGACTCCTGAAGCACTGCAAGAACGGGCTCAGAAAACCGACCCGAAAGAACTGGGCAAACAAGTGCGTAAAGAGCTTTCTGCATTTATACAGGGCTTTGACGGGAAAAAGGTAGAAGAGATTGACCTTCTTTATCAGCAGCTCAATGAATTTATCCATTTTGTTCTCTTTGACTACTATTTTTTCTTAAAAAAATTCGATCCTGCACTGCCTGAAGATAAATACACGTATACGCCGAACTTTGCCGTTGTAAACGGGGAATACTTGAAAGATGGGCTCAAAGATTTTATTACGGTGCTCTATGCGCTTTCGCTTGATACAAATTGGGAAAAACTATTTGCAGTGATTACAGCCTATAAAAATGTGCAGCCGGTGAATGCAGCACAGTGGAAAAAGCAGCTATCGATACTCAACGAGGTTCGTAAATCAAGTATTTTAGAAAAAATCATACGGCATTTAACCAAAAATCCCAGCTATGCAGTTGAAAGCAGCCCTTTCACGGAAAAGGTAACGGATGAATACCTTAAACAGATAGAAAAATCGATAGATGATACACTGAAAAAGCTGATTACCGAGCAGAAAAATTCGCAGGTAGCAGTGTTAGCGCAGCGGGTATTCGGTAATGAGGTGGCATCAGGTACAAAATATTACCATCCGCGTTCCAATGCTGCATTTGAAAAGCGAGGGGTTGACGGCTATATCTATGCCGATGGGATGAATTATCTCAAGTCCTTCCTCGTTGACTACTTTAAAAGCGATATTCGTGCTCTTTCGGACTTAATTCTGGTGCGCGGACAATGGACACAGCAGGTGTTGTCTGCAGAATATTCCGAAAGCTATCACAATTTAATGCACTTAGCAACCAAGATTCTGGAATTTGATGAAAAACTGTCCGAAGTGTCTGAGATGGGGGTCAAGTTTAGGACACTCTTGTCGCGTATGGAACGAGAAAAAGAGGCAGGAAAGCATGTGCAAAAGCATTTACACGATGTCAACGAAGCAGCGCTCAAGTTGTTAAAGGTTTCTATCAAAAATATTATGACCCTTGGGAATGCGATTAAAAACTGTATTGCCGACTACGATAAGCCTCACCGTGAGCTATTGCAGAACTGGAAAGAGATTGAACAGCACTCCGACAAGCCGGTGAGGGAATGGATGAATGCTGTCTATACCAAGATTTATAATTTTATTGTGCTTGAGCAGGTTGTGCTGAAAAAAGAAGAATAGTCTTGTTTGATACCTTCTTGTCAAAAAGGGCACCGAGCGTAAAATTGCACAGATAGCACGATTTTAAGCATCGTATTTCAAGGAAGCCTGTTCAGAAGCAAAAATTTCAGAATAGGCTTAACTAAAACGCAACGCGCAAAAGGCTGTAATGGAAAAACTCTTTGATTCTGTAAAAGAACTTGATAAGCGGGCTGAGGACAGTTTCAATCTAAAGAATGGTGTGCTGATGGAGCAAGCAGCACGCGGAATGGCAGAATATATCCGCAGGTATTGTATAGATTCTGCAACACTGCAGAACCGCAGCAAGCCCTCAACACTGCAGCAGCACACTACCCCCTCAACAAAGCCTTGTGTGCAAATAGCCTGCGGCTCCGGCGATAACGGAGGAGACGGCTTTGCGCTTGCCCGAATGCTTGGCGATTTTTGTAGAGTCAGAACGGTAGTAGTTTTTGAGCCGAAGTCTCCTTTATGTAAGCTGCAGCGTGAACGGCTGGAGCTGCTTGGCATACTGGTTTATACCGATCTTATTGATCACTGTGATGTGCTGGTTGATGCCGTTTTCGGCACCGGTATACATGGACTGCTTGATGAACACACCTGTGCCGTACTTGGGCAGCTGAATGCCGTAGATGGGTATAAGATTGCATGCGATATTCCCAGCGGACTCAATGCTGCCGGTATACCTTCTCCCGTTGCCTTCCGGGCTGACACTACCTGTACCATGGGCGCTCTCAAAACAGCCCTCTACGCCGATTCTGCAAAAGATTATACCGGTACCATACAGCTGCTCGGACTCGGTCTTCCGCGAACTTCCTATGAAGGAGAGACTAACACTTTTTTGTTATCAGCGGATGATATGTGTTTGCCTCACCGCTCCCTGCAAAACACTCACAAGATGAGCTACGGACATGGAGTATTCTTGTGCGGGGAAAAAGCAGGGGCGTGTATGTTGGCAGCATCGGCAGCGCTTCATTTCGGTATAGGGCTGGTTACCATTCTCGGTACGCCGCAGCCGAACGCTTTGCCCGATTTTATGTACAGTACCGGACTTCCCGATACTTTTTCCGCACTCATGGTTGGTTCAGGGCTGGGGAGAAGCAAAACCGCACAGCTGCCGGCACTTCATTTGCTTGCTGATGAACAGGTAGAAGAACGCCCGCTGATTCTGGATGCCGATATTCTCCATAGTAGAGCCATCATGTCAGTATTGCCTGACTGTAAGCTGCCCATTCTTACCCCCCATCCTAAAGAGTTTCAGAGCCTGCTTGCAAATAGCAGGTTGGCGCAGGTCAGTGTTGCAGAAATTCAACAAGACCGGTTTGGCTACTTACGGCTGTTTTGTACGGCATTTCCTCATGCCATTGTGGTGCTTAAAGGAGCCTACCCATTGATCGGTTACGGAAAACAGATATTTGTCAACCCGCTTGGAACCAATGCCCTTGCAAAAGCAGGCACGGGAGATGTATTGAGCGGGATGATCACCGCCTTAGCAGCCCAAGGCTACCCGCCGCTCAAAGCAGCCTACACGGCAAGTCTTGCTCATGCACAGGCAGCACGTCTGTTACACACCGATTACGGCTTAACAGCAAGTGCGCTTGCGGCTTCTCTCCCTGATCTGTGCCGTATAAGCGAAGAAATCAACAACTCCGATGCAAGCGTTGGGGTATTAAACCATCCGCACGAATAATGTGATAAAACAATCATATCAAAAGAGTCTGATGATCTAAACTGACTATCAGAATTATCCTATTTACAACACTGAGTCGACGATTTTGTTAACTATAGTATATAATGCGGACAGTTTCCCATAAAGGTAGTACACAATGAAAAAGGCAACTTCTATTCGGTTTAGGTTATTGCGGGCAATTACTATAACAATCATTTCGATTATCAGCTTTATTAGCGCAGTTGTCGGTTATGAGTTGTATAAGAAAAACACAGCACAATTTAGTGAATTTACTGCTCAACAGTTTTTTAATATTGAAAAATCAATCAACTTCCTTATTCAAAAGGGAGAAAATGTTATTACTATGCTTGCTATGCATCCTGCAGTGCTGGGAGTCGATGAAACGATTTACAATTATACCATAGAAGCGCAAAAATCCGGAAAAGTATATACGCATACCGGAAAAGCAGAACAGGAAATGGTAACACTCTTTAAAGCTATAGAAGAAAGCTTCCCCGAATTTCAAGATATTTATATGGGAACCCGCTGGGGCGGCATAGCAACGTCATGGACAGGAGAAGACGAGCTAGGGTACGACCCTCGTCAAAGATCGTGGTATAAACAGGCTGTAGCAGCAAACGGAGATATAGTTATCACACCGGTATATATAGCCACAGACGGAACTCCTGTTGTTGCATTGGCTAAAGCAGTAAAAGACAATAGCGGTACAGTGTTAGGGTGCGTCGGCGTGGATATAAATTTGACGGATTTAGCATCATTCATCAGTAGTAGTCAAATAGGAGAGACAGGCTATTGTATGCTCGTACAGGACGACGGGATGATTTTAGCAGATGCTAAACATAGCACATTCAATTCTAAGCACCTCACCGATGCTGATGCAGCATTTTCAGAAATCGCTCAAAAAAAAGAAGGAGCAATTTCTATTACCCTGGATGGAAAAAACAGAAAAGCCTATATTTTCCCGCTCCCCAAATTGGGATGGAAACTCGTTATTTTGGTAGAACAAGGCGAAATCCTCTCGCTGTTTTATGCACTCGTAAGGATTATGGTGCTCATCGGGTTATTGATGTTTGTTATATATTTTACCTTGGCATTTATCGCTGCCCGTGCACTCAAACGGTATTTTGCCCGGCTTGAAACTCTGTTCGGAAAAATTGCCGCAGGCGATCTCACCGACCGCGTCATAATAAAACGTCAGGATGAAATCGGCAGGCTTATGACTCACTTAAATATGGCAACGGAACATAGCCACACTATGCTGCTTGCCCTAAAAGAAGAGTCTGATAAAATGACGGCAATCGGTTCCGATTTATCAAGCACTATGGAAGAAACAGCTGCCGCTGTCAAAGAAATAACCAACAATACCGAGGCTGTTAAGGAAAAAGCGCTCATGCAAGCAGCCGGTGTAACGGAAACCGCTGCAACAACCGAGCAAATTCAAGAAAAATTAAATCTTCTTGTTGAAGGTATCTCAACACAATCTGAAAATATTCGCCAGTCTTCAACGTTAATAACCAACACCGCAGAAAATATGCTTCGCGTTAATAAAATACTTTCCCAAAATGATACGCTGATTAAAACCGCATACGGTCAGATGAAAGCGGGAACAGACGGAGCGCGGGCGGCAAATGAGTTTATCACGCGGATTGCTGAAAAATCAGAAGCGCTGCTTGAAGCAAGTCAAGTTATTCAGAATATAGCCAGTCAAACAAACCTTTTGGCGATGAATGCTGCGATTGAAGCGGCTCATGCGGGGGAGTCAGGAAAAGGTTTTGCTGTTGTTGCCGATGAAATTAGAAAACTTGCTGAAGAGTCCAATATGCAGGGAAAGCAGATAGGAGCGGTTATCAAAGAATCGACGGAAATTATCGCACAAGTTTCCGAGGCTGGCATACAAGCTGAAAAGACCTTTATAGATGTATATGATCTTATCAGTCAAATTTCCTCAAAAGAAGATTCTATTGTGGATTTGATGCATGAACAAGAAGAAAACGGAACGCACGTTTTGTCGGCTATTGAGACTATCAATAAAGTAACGAAAGAGGTCAGCTCCGCTTCTGTAGAGATGCTTGAGGGGGAAAGCAGATTGTTACCGAAATGCAAAAACTGGCACAAATCACACGGGAAACAACAGACAATATGACGGAAATAGCCTCTGGAGCGGAGCAAATAACGAATGCGATAGAAGATGTTGTTTCGATTACAGTGGAAAATAAAGCGAGTGTTATGAAGTTGGCACAGGAAGTTAATAAGTTCAAAATCTAATCTTTTGAAAATAGGTGATGCCTCTGCGTTGTCGCTTAACAAAAAACAGTCCTCGACGTACAGCAAGTACGTCTGTGGGTGTTTTTTGTACGCTCCTAGCATCTTGCATCACCTATTTTCAAAAGCGCTGACTGTAAGGGACTTCCTTTCGTTGCGGCGCACAAATTAATTCTTGCGGCTGCTGAAATAAATACTCGACGTAGCAGAACCGCCATGGAGGGAGGGGGACAGGCACGAGATTTGCATCAATTCTTGTAATGCCGTTTTTTCAGCCCAAGGATATTTTACCATCATAGCTACTATTGTTTTACATTATTCATAGTAAGGAAGCCCTGGTATATGTCAACACTTACATTGACTTTTTTTTCCCTTATAAAGTATACTTATTAGTAATTTTAGGATATATGGAATAACACAGCCTTTATATACGAGGGTTCATGCACACATGCCGTGTTGAGGTTGTTAATTTTAGAAACGGAGGAAGAACATGAAAAAGAGCCTCATACCTTTTTTTATCCTGATAAGCAGTCTATTTATTTCCTGTAATCAGGCAGCCTTTGAGCAATTTCCGGCACAGCAAGGCTATGGTACCGTGATTATCGGAATTGCCGGGAACAGCGTAAACCGTGCGGTTGATTCGGATGGTTTACCGATTTTCAGCAGTAGCGCAATGACCATAAAGGTTACAAAGGATGATGGAACATCTATTACGGAAAAACACTTTGCCGAAAGCGACACCAAGTCCCTTTCTTTAACCTTGCCGATCGGTGAAAAAATCGTCGTAAAGATTAGCGTCGACACCGTTTCAGCTCGATGGTCGGGAGAAAAACGGCACGAGGTTACTTCCGGCACCAATACCGTCAGTGTTAAGCTTAAAAAAGCCGCCGTTGTTTTAAACAGCCTGCTATTCGGTACTGATAAGCCCCATACAAGCAATGTAAAGGATTACACATTGACGTTAAAAATAGGTTCAAATGAAGTAAAAAAAGAGCACATTAAATATCATAACCTTTGCCGCGACAATAAAGGTAGAACCTATCTTGCATATCAAGAAAGCAGCAATAGTATACTAGAACGTTACACGAGCGAAGGTGATAAAGAAAGTAAAACCTTTACCCTGCCGGAAAACTGTCATAGACCGGCGCTTGCAAGCGATCATGCAACAGGTAAAGTCTACCTTGCTGCAGAAACTTCCAGCGGTGCCAGCGGGAATATGCATCTTTATAGAATAAACGAAGACGGCTCATATACCGAATTGACAGGAAGTTCTATCGGCTATATAGAAAGTTATGCCGTATATGATAATGTACTTATCGCTCTGTTAAGAGCATCTGTACATGAAAACAGGGAATTGAAAATATACCGCATAAACGGAGATCAACGTTCCGAAATTACACTTTCCGCTCAGCCCAATTTACGCAAAGATACAAGGATTACATTAGACACTCCAGACCACTATGTACCCGGTGAGATAAAAGACTTCTATATGACTAAAGATGCCCTGTATTTGCTTTTTTCCGCTTTTGACAATCAGAGCGGCAAGTATTACTCCTTAGGCGGTATTGTCAAATACTCATATTCGGCTGACAGTACAACGGTTACAATAACTAATCCTATCCGCATCGGCATTAAAGATGCCCATACTCCTGATGGAAACGGTATTTACCAGACCGAAAAAAGCAACTTTTACGGTCCCGTCAAGGTAACCGGCTTTGATGAAGAAAACCTCTACATAGCCGATGACGGCATAAAGTTCGAGTATCAAAAAGGAAAGCCCCGTATTACCGCAAACAAAAACCGCATTGCAACGCTTAATAAAGGAACCAATGCGCTTACCTTTGATGATGCCCCAAGCGGGATTACTTGGATGAGTGAAAATCCTGTATGGACAGGTGTAAGTACAAAGACCATCGTCTGGAAAAAGAATAGTGCTGGTTATGGTTTTGACTATTATCAAATAACTCAGGCTGCGGATACGCTTCCGTCAGCGGCTTTTGGATTAGGAGGCAGTTATACTACTGTAGGAACTGATCACAAATTTACCGATGTGTTTTGCTTTGACGAAGCTGGAAACCTCTACATAGTACGATATAGAACCGGACGCTACTGTATATGCCGCTTTGAGCTGAAAGATGACGGCAGTTACGACCAAGAACCTTCTATTATGACTAATGATCTGTCTCTGTCTGATTCCCCGATCGCCATTGCCATTGACATATCGGGCAGTGTGAAAAAGGACGGTCAAGCGGTAAACGCTTTGTATTATAGCTATGACGGCAGTAATAAATCATATATCAAACGGTTTACATGGGCGAAGAATGCTGCATTTTCTACTGCTGCGGAGGATAATAGTTTCGCCGGCAGCAGCGGCGTCCTTGAAGGTCCTCAAGATACTCTCCCCCCTACACAAACGAAAACACGCTTTACCGCCCTTGCAGCCGATAAAAACGGCTTCTTTGTTGCTCTAAAAACAGAGCCCGATACTTCGGGGTATACTGTTAAAGTGCAAAAATATACGCATGTCGACGGCAGCGCAGCCGGCGGAGCAATTCCTGTTCTCAAAGAGGTAACCAACGCTTCAACTTGGTCAAGACCGGGAAATTTAACCGCTCTGCATATACAAGAAGGTCTTTTATACGGTCTAACGGCAGTGCAGTACCGCTATGAATACGACAATACTTATACATATTACCCAAAAGACTCTATTTCAGGAAAACTCATTAAAATAGGCAGTTCTACAGCCGATTTTTCCGGAAATGCGGTGGTGCTTTACACTACGGAACTGCCGAGGGATAAAATTCATAATCTTACCCCTGAGACCGATACGAAAAGGAAAGAAGGCGGCAAATTTGCACCTTACCGGTTTATTGCCGTAATGCCGAAAAAACTCATCATTGCCTCTGACGGTTTTTGGGGGTACATTAACAATCTAAGTACTCTGAGTAGTGATGATGTTGAACAATTCCATTTTATATGGGATTTTGGTATAAAGGATGACGGTTCACTTGAAGGCACGCCTCAATCGACAAAAACCGATTCCGCTATTGAGTTTTCAAAAACACTTGCGAGACCTTCCGGTTGCGGTTATGAGTGGAAATAATGCTGCCTCTTATCAGTCTTTCCGTTCCGGTCTACGGAACGGAAGGCTCCCTTCCTGTGCTGCTGGATAGCGTGTTAGCGCAGGCGCCTTTGCCCATCAGCAACGGTGGGCAAAACCGCTCGCTGCGAATATCGCTAAAAAACAGCCTTTTCGGACATTCCCATGTAGCGGATGCAAAGGCGGGGCATCTGCCAGTTGAAGTTATCATCGTAAACGACGGCAGCCCCGCCGGCGGCTCCTTGCCTACAATCCTTAAACCTTATAAAAAGAAATTCAAAGCCGCCGGTATTCCTCTTATTCTTTTGGAACACTCTAAAAATCTCGGACTGGTTGAAGCCCGCCGCACTGCCGTACAAGCCGCCTCCAGCACCTACCTCTGCTTTGCGGATTCCGACGATACCCTTCCGCCGGATGCTCTTTTGCATTTGTACAATGGACTGCTTACCTCAGGCAATGGTTCCCTTGCGGATGCCGCCGATATTATCCACGGTAAGGCGGAGTATAAGACCGACTTTTCCGATGAGGACACCTCGCTTTATAAAGAAGCCTCTCTTGCCGAAATGGAAGAAAAGATAAAAAAGGTTCATACCGGTCTTTTGGAAGGGGCTGAACTTTTAAATTCTTTTTTGCTAAAAAGAGAGCTATCAAGTTTTTTATGGGCAAAGCTCTTCCGTACCGAGGCGGTTAAGGCTGCTTTTGCAGATATTCCTCATACATTTTGCACGATGGGCGAAGACTTTCTGATTTACTTCTTTATCCTGCTCCATGCCCGCTCCTATTTCGGAATAGAAGATATCGTGTATAACTATCATATAGGCACAGGCATAAGCTCCAACCAAGAAATAAAAGACCTCGCCCGTTGGGAAAGGGCTTGCACGGCAGCCTCGGTCTTTGCCGTAATCTTTTCATATCTTGAAGAACGCCCCTTGAGCGCCCCCAATGCCGAAAAGTTGACCGCAGCCCTGCAAAACCGCTGTAAAACAGCCTTGCTTCAAAACCTCCGCCACTTAAAACGCGTTATTCCCTCCCTCCGCGATGAAGCTTACACCCTCCTCTGTGACTACTGGGGAGAGGAGTATGTAAACGCTGCGAAAAAAGCGAGTCTTTTGAGTTGAGCAATGCTATTGTTTTTTCTACTGCAGGAGAAGCGATGCAGCCGCTCATCAAGGCTCTTGTCATACTATCTTGTTGATGATACTATCAGGATATTAAGGAGAGTACTTTTCAACTATAAAAGTCGGCTCTTCAAACCTTGCGCATAAGGACAAAACTATGAGTACAATACCGGTAATAAGAACCCGGGAAGAAATTCTCGTTGATATTATGCAAACAACTTCCCGCCTGTACAGTATTCGTGATAAAGATATCCTTTTGGAAAGAATATTGACAGAAGCCCGCCAGGCATTGATTGCCGATGCAGGATCTATTTATCTTATTGAAGGCAATACGCTTGTTATTCATAATGCCCAAAATGAAACGCTCCAGCGGCGATTACAACCGGGAGAAAAGCTGCCCTTTAGGATGTTTGCATTCCCCATTGACGAAAAAACTATTGCCGGTTCAGCAGCTCTTACTAAAAAACTGATTAACGAACCTGATGTTTATGCCATTTCTCCCGATAAAAGTTATAAATTCGGCAACGGTAGCGATATTGCAACAGGCTATAAAACCGTTTCTACATTAACGATGCCGCTTATTGCTATTTCCGGCGAGGTTCTCGGTGTGGTACAAATGATCAATGCCCTTGATGTACATGGACGTATCCGCGCCTTTACCACTGATGATGAAATGTTCTTGTCTCTTTTCGCTGCAAATGCTGCAACTACATTGATGCATGCGTCCTTAACCCGTGAAATGATCCTCCGTATGGTGCACATGGCTGAGCTGCATGATCCTCGTGAAACGGGGCTACACGTACACAGGGTTGCAAACTACGCAGTGGAAATTTATGACCGTTGGGCATTTGACCATAATGTACATCGCCATGAGCGGGAAAAATTCCGTGATGCACTTAAAATTGCCGCAATGCTCCATGATGTCGGTAAGATCGGTATTTCAGATAGCATTCTCAAAAAGCCGGGAAAACTGACCCCCGAAGAGTATCAAATTATGCAAACGCATACATGGCGCGGCGCTAATCTTTTCCAGTCCGGCAATACCGTAGTAGATACCCTCTCACAGGATATTGCACTACGTCACCACGAAAATTGGGACGGAAGCGGCTATCCGGGACATATCGATACTGCTACAGGAGAAATTCTTCAATATAACGACGCGCATACAGGAGCAAAAGGGCTTGCCGGTAATGAAATTCCATTAGGAGCGCGTATTACGGCACTTGCTGATGTGTATGATGCACTTTCGTGTAAGCGTGTTTATAAAGAAGCATGGACAGATGAGAATGTACAAGAAGAAATCCGGCGCTTACGGAATATCAAATTCGATCCGGAGGTTACCGACGCTTTTTTTGAAGTACTCCCTCGCCTCAAGTCGATTCACGAGCGCTTTTCAGAACCTTCTGAGTCTCACGGTCAAAAGAGCAAGCAAACTCCATAATTTCTTTTTTCCCAAATGCCTTTGTCCGTTCAGGCGCAAGACCGTTTGCAGAAAGTTCATACATAAAGTCCCTTAAAGAAAGCCTCTCGTTAATATTTTCTGCTGTATAAACGGTTCCTCTATCATTGAGTACACAGATGTGTTCATCGACAAGCTGCTTGGCAAGAGGAATGTCACGGGTTATTACGATGTCGCCGGGTACTGCATGAGTAAGAATATAGGTATCAGCAGCTTGATCTTCTGCACCGGTTATCAGCGTTTTACAATATGACATTTTAGGAATAGGAATCAGACGATTCGCAACAAACAAGGCTGGTTTCTGCAAACGCTGGGCAGTTTTGCAGATAATTTCTCGAATCCGTACCGGACAGGAATCAGCATCTACAAAAAAAGTCATTTTTATTGCAGTTGCTTCGGGGAAAGTGTATAAATAATAGAGTCGATGTCTTCGATCATTTTCCGTGTTGACTGCTCGATTAATGCTTCCGTTTCACGCTCCGGAACTGCCGTCTGCGGGTTAAGCCGTTCCTTACTGAGTTCATCAGAAAGGAGTATCCCCGCAATAATAGCAATCCTAATCGGCTCATTTACGCCGGATGTCTTTTGGACATCCGCGACAACCTTTGCATAATGACTGTAAATTGATTGTAAATAATCATCGGATTCACCGGCGTCAATAGAAAACGATGCTCCAAGGATATCAATTTGCAGATGCCCTTTTCGATCAAGCATTATTAAAAAATTTCCATCTGGTTAGGATTTTGATTTTCTGAATCAGCAGCTTGTTGTGTTACCGGTGCAGACTCTGCTGTAGACGCTTGTGCTGCATCGGTAATATTCGGCTGGGTATTTGTGTGTGCAGAATCGGAGTCTTCACCGGCAGCATGATTTTCTACAGCTGTTGATGCAGCGGCAGAAGCTGTTATACCTTCGCTTTGGTATACGGTGTCTTCAAATGCACTCAAGTGATTGAGTGCATTGATGATGCCTTCCTCGATCTTTGCTTGATCATTCTTGAAGACAAGCACTATATTCTCTAATTCGTCGATCCGTTTTTGGCGGTCGTGTAATTCAAGTTTTAATAAATCGTTCTCGTCTTTTAACGACTGCATCAGCTCAATAGCTTTAGACACTCTTGATTCAAGCTGTTTTATTTGATCGAGGCTTAACATACTTTAAACTCCTAATGCTTTCTTTGACTGTTCGACAACGCTTTTAAACGCTGCCGGATCTTCAATCGCCATATTCGATAAAGCCTTGCGGTTTAAGGCAATACCGGCTTTTGTTATCCCATTGATGAAACGCGAATAGCTCATGCCTTCCGCACGGACGGCAGCGTTAATTCTGCTAATCCACAAGCGGCGCATATCGCCTTTACGGTCACGGCGCGCTTCAAAGCTATGAGTAAGAGCCTTAACAACAGCATCTTTGGCTGCTTTATAATTTGTACCCCGCCGTCCGCGGAAGCCTTTTGCCAATTTTAAAATCTTTTTACGTCTATGAATCCGGTTATTTGAACATAATGATCTGGGCATTGTATTCTCCTAGCTATAAATAAAAATATTAGTGCGTACCATAGGGAAGCAGCTGCTTTCGTATTTTTTTGCTGTCAACCTCAGCCAAAATACCGCTTTTGCGGAGTTCACGTTTGCGTTTCGGCGACTTCTTAGTCAAAATATGACGCAAGTTCATTTGCTTGTACTTTACTTTCCCATTGCCGGTAAGCTTAAAGCGCTTTGCGGCGGCACTCTTGCTCTTCATTTTAGGCATATTACACCTCGTAAATTATTTTTTAGACTTGGGCGCCAGTGTCATTGACATTGTGCGTCCTTCCATAGTAGGAGATTTTTCAACTATTAAATCTCCGCCGAGTTTTGCCAATACATTGTTTAGTACATCCAACCCCAGCTCAGTATGGGCTAATTCCCGCCCCCGAAAGCGGATTGTTACCTTTACTTTATCGCCGTCATCAAGAAAATCCTGTATATGCCGTGCTTTGAATGATAGATCATGGTCATTTATCTTAGGCTGCATACGTATTTCTTTGAGTACCTGCAGCTTCTGTTTTTTCTTGGAATCACGGAGCTTTTTTTCCAATTCAAAACGATACTTTCCATAATCTAGAATCTTGCAAACGGGAGGATCCGCTTGCGGAGCCACTTCAACGAGGTCAAGATTAACGTCTTGAGCCATCCTGAGCGCTTCTAGGGTGGAAACAATACCCTTTTGCGCCCCCGTATCATCAATTAACCGAACCTCGCGGACACGGATTTGTTCATTAATCCGCAAACCTTTATTCTCCGCCAACTATTCTCCTCCAGTACCTTTTCTCAATGTACAAAAACAATGCTATGCGTGCTTCTTACTTTCTAAAAAGCGGACACTCGATGAATATTTTATAAATTTCGTATTATATTATTTATAAAATATCCGGCATCATTCAGAAAACCTTTTAACTCCATTACAGCGAGAAGTTTTCACAGAGCATAAGTATATCGAATTTTCTTTGAATATGTCAAGGATGCGCCGCGGGATGAAAAGAATTTTTTGAGTACATCTGTAAAGAAAATACCGCTTTCTTATAAGCAAAACTTGTGTGACAAACGGAAAGATTGGCTCGATAAAATATGCAGCGGTTATAATAGACCTATTCGATAACTGCGTTTTCGAATAGGTCGACGAGTTCTAAATCGCGCAAATAGCACGATTTAGAACATCGCATTTCAAGGTAACCTGTTCAGAAACGGAAGTTTCCGAACAGGTTTAATACTCAAAGACCGGATAAAATCCATTTTACGGTTCACTTTTATCGCGATAGCTGCTAGAATACCGCCATGGCTGCATTCGAACGAAAAACAAAGGCTGCACGGATGGCGGAAATCAGGGAAGCTGCAAAAAAAATATTTTTAGAAAAAGGTTTCCGCTATACAACCATGGAAGATGTGGTAAAAAACACCACCCTTTCTAAAGGCGGAGTGTATCAATATTATAAAACAACAAAAGCAATGCTGTTTGATATTATGCAGGACGGCAATTACTTCCGGTATGAAAGGACTGATCATATCATCCATACATTGTCGGGTTCAGCATCCCCAACCGAAATACTCACCCAAGCCTGTATGGCAAAGCTCTTTGATGAATCGCCTGAAAAACGGCTGTATCTGATGTTTTTGTCCGAGATGATCTACGATAAAGACTACGAAAAGCTCCTCCTTACATTGCAGCGGCAGGCATTTGAGTTATTCTTGCAAAATTTTCATTGTCCTCCTGAAGCAAAAGACGAAATTCTCTCATTCCTTGAAGGTGAAGGATATTTTGCTTTACAGATTATTCACGGGATGATGGTGATGCATGAGCTGTTCAGCGATAAAACCATTTTCCTCCGCCATGTAGAAACAATTCACGGCATGATTTTTTCGGCAATACAGCATTTTTTTGATCAACACCCTGCTATACGCTTGAGTGTATAAAAAGCAAGCACACGATTGATGTGTCTACTTTCCGCCTTCGTGAGAAGCGCTACGCTGCTTGTGTTTTTGTTTATGTGCGTACATGTCGCTATCCGCCTGCGTAAAATGCAGGGTAAAATCGGCATCAGCGCGTTCTATAACCGAAAAGCCTACTGAAACGGAAACAGGCCATGGTTTCTTTTGCTGTGCGCATAGTGTTTCTATCTTTTTTACAATTATTTCCGCATCAGATTCAGTACAGTGCGATATAAAAGCAACAAATTCGTCCCCGCCAATGCGGAATAGCGTATTTGATGTGTTTATTGCATTTGTCAGTAGTACAGCGCAGGTTTGAATATACTCATCTCCGGCATTGTGTCCGAACGTGTCGTTTACTTTTTTTAAATCATCTATATCGGCGACGAGCAAAAGGCAGGGTTTTGCAGCATGCTGCATGATCATCTCTTTCCGCAATTCAAAACAGCTTCGATTGAGGCAGCCGCAGAGCGCATCGGTAAACGCATTTTGTTCAATCTTTTGTATCAGGTCACCCAGCATGGCTGCATCATACATAATAACCGTTGTTCCGATGCTTTTATTGTTTTTAGGATTTAATACTGTCTTTTGATAACAAAGGAACACTTTTCCGGTGGTTCTATGCTGAAAGTACAGCGCAGCAGCAGTTTGTTCCCGGGATTGAATAGGAACAAAAAACCGATCGCAAAAAATATCGCTGTATAATGTGTATTGTTTAATCGGTATAGTCAAGGCGGTAAAAAACTGTACGGCATTTGTATTTGCTTCAAGCAACTCATTTTTTGCATTGAAAATAAGCACCGGCTGATTAAAATCTTGAAAGAAATCTTTTTTACCGTGATAGATTCCTTTTTGATCCATATCCCAAGAGGTTAAAAAATAGAGCGCATTGATGTTGAAAAAATGAGCGACGAGCGACAGTAAAAGCACCAGTTCCGTTTGTGCGACAAAGGTACCAATGATGTTCATCCCTACAAAAACAAAGAGGGAGGCTGTTATGGCTATGACTGCTTTGCGGTTTTTTATTCTCGGTGAAAACATCTTGATAAAAAACAAAGTACACGAAAGGAAGATGAGCGCATAACTGTATAAGACATGTACATAAAACCATGGGCCGCGTATAAAGGGTTTAAACTCAATACTAAAAAATTCTAGATCGGGATTTAAATTAATAAAAAAAGCATGCCGGCTTGCCGTAATACTAAGTATACAGGTTATGATGGGAATAACCGCCATCAATCTGCGGTACAGAACCGGAAAATTCGGTACACAATAGGCTTGCGCATAGTAAAACAAAAACAGCGCCGAAAATGCGATGCACGTATAAATAGAACGCATCATAATAAAGCTCAACGGAAGTTCTTTTGTCTGCAGCAGAAAGAAACGTATCAGGTTCCAAAAGCCGAGTGTGGCAGTTAAATACGCAATGGGTTTAAAAACAGGATTTTCATTGCTTTTTTTTAATGAACAAACCGTTATAATAAAAGCGGTCACTGCGTTAAGAATACGAAAAAAATTGAGGACATCCGTCATATTTATATTATTCATTAGATAGAATTATAAGAACGATTTTTTATATTGTCAATCTTTTTTTGCAAGCAAACTCGCTGCTGCATGGAACCACCGCCGTCCGTGTCCGTTCTGAAGATGCAAAAACCGCAGGCGTATCTTTGATACGTTGAGGATTTTCAGCAGCGGCACGGATGCCGCTCGTATTAAACAGTAGCGAGTTTCGGCATCGCCGAAACTCGCTGACAAAAGCGTACAAGGATGTACGCTTTTGTCAATGCGACGAAGTAGATGCGCCGTATATTTGCAAAAGATTACACTTTGAATTTAGAAACCTCTTGCGCCAGCCCATTAATACTCTGCTTATTCTTCTGTGTTAGCTCATTTACCTCCTGCACAGCATTGTTAATCTCCACAGCGCCGGCTGCCATTTCATTCATGCTGTCAGTGATAATACGGGTAAGATCATCCAACTTGCGCATTTCTTGTGCAACACTTTCTCCGCCTTTCAGCATTTCTTCCGATCCGGCTTGTACCTCAACCGTTACCATGTTGATATTCTTAATGGCAGTCAATACTTCTTTACTGCCGTTTTCCTGCTCCCGCATTGATTCGGTTAAGCGGGTACTCATATCCTTTACCTGTTCAGCAAGATTAAAGATGATATTGAATTTTTCTTCTACTGTTTTGGACGAAGCAGAAAGCGTTTCAATCTCACCGCTGAGCGTTTTCAGTGTAGCGGTAATCGCCTTCCCCTGCATAGCGGAATCCTCTGCTAACTTGCGGATTTCGTCTGCAACAACAGCGAATCCTTTACCCGCCTCTCCCGCGTGAGCCGCTTCGATTGCAGCGTTCATGGCAAGTAAGTTAGTCTGTGATGCAATATGCTGAATAACATTGGATGCTTCCATCAACGAGCCGGATTCTTCGGCAATTTTCTGTGTAACGGTATTAGAAGTTACGAGCGTCGCTTTGCCGTCACCGGTTGCAGACGTAAGACTGCGGATAGCGCCATCGGTTTTCTCAAGTGTTTGTGTGATTGATGCGATATTAGCAACCATTTGTTCTACTGAAGAGGATGACTGAGCAACACTTGCTGCCTGTGTTTCGATGCCGTTGTTAAGCTGTTTAATGGTTCTGACGATTTCTTCGATAGTGGCGGCAGTTTCGGTAACGCTGGCTGCTTGGGTGAGCGCCTGCTGTTTAACACCGTCAATATTTGCACTAATCTCATTGACTGCACTGACTGTTTCAACCATGTTAGAGGCAAGCTCATTACCGATCTCTTCCATGCTGCTGCTATTTATACCGACATGCTGAATCGCTACACCGATTTTCTCGATTGTTTGGTTAAAATATACTGCCATATCGGTTACTTCGTCATTACCGGTAACCGGCAGCCGTACCGTCAAATCGCCTTCTCCTTGGGCAATATCCCGTAGTATTGCTGCTGTAGTGCGAATCGGCTTGACCATTCTAATAGCAATCAAATACACAATAATCAGACCAACAGACAGCACAATACAGCCGACAAGATACAACGATTTGCGGAGCGAACTAATCGCTTCCATAAACTCATGATACGGAGCTTTAATAACGACTGTCCAAGGAGCATTCTTGAGTTTTGCATGGGAGGCAATATTGTACACACCGTCATAGCTATAATTGCCCACTGATGACGTATCGGCTATTAATGCCTCTTTTTCAAATGCTGCAAGAGATTCAAAACTGTTATCCGTTTTTGCCTTCTCTTGTGAATTTTCCTGCACTTCCACCAATGAAAAGTTTCTATGAGCGATAACGGTTCCGGCTTCATTTAAAATATAGCAATAGCCTGTTTCGCCGACAACAATATCTTTTATGTCATTGGAAAGTTTCTCTGCATTGACAACGGCATTTAATGTTCCGATTATGACGTGTGCGTCATTATAGATAGGCACGGCAAAAATCAGTAAAAACGAAGAATCAAATTTAGAATGAAACGGATCAGCAATTCCCTTTTCGCCTTTTAAAGCTGCTTGATACCATGCCTTCTCGCCTTCTTTAATGGAGCCACCATCGATATATGTTACGCCCTGTGTATCGCTTATCTGTAAATCTTGTATGAGAGGATTAAAAGACGCTTCTTTTTTAAGCCATTTCACCTTGACAGAATACGGAATATTCGGGTCACGTAGTTGAGGCATTCGGGCTATACCTTCCAAAAATTGAAAAAACGACCCAATTCTTCCATCAATAATCTCTGCTGTATCTGCCGCCTTATCCGTAAGCTGTTTTTCGGTTTTTTGGGTTAAGGCTTTACGGGCTGTACCTATGGAAAATAAACTTTCAATCATGCCGGCGATTAAAAACAGCAAACCGAAAATAAGAACAAGTTTGTAATGCAAGAGAAAACGGCGTTGCATTGTAGACCTCCAAATTATATTATGATAAATTGCACATAAAAGCGCAGCTAAATACATGAGAAAAAACCACGGGATACTATGATCCGGGCAAAGTTTAATGCGAAACGAATTTAATAAAAATTCGGTCTTGTTTATAAAGACTTGAGTGGTGTAGATATACGTGCTGTAGTAAATAATGCATAGCCGTATAAATTGTTTGCCTATTATAATGGTTGTACTCAAGAACTGTCAAGGAGTATTTTACAATAGTCAAAATATTCCTCCGGCTCCTGATAACAGTACTGATACAGCATAAAAGTATCCTTTTCATAGAAATTCCGCATTATAAATGGGTTAAAACAAACAGCAACGGCACCGCACGAATAACTACGTGCCCTTTTTTTCTTTCATGCTAAAAATAGTTGACATGCTAGTGCATAATGCACTAATATGCGCAACGAAGTTAGCTATTATTAACTTACTGAATATTTGGAGGCGTTACGATGAATAACAAGTTCAGTGCACACAATACGCTCGGTATGTGTGCTTTGTGTGCGGTGCTGGCGGTTTCGTGCAGCAAGGACAAAAATGCGGATATGCAAACTATGCAGAAGCCGGCTGCAA
This sequence comes from Treponema sp., assembly GCF_052169735.1. Taxonomy (GTDB): domain Bacteria; phylum Spirochaetota; class Spirochaetia; order Treponematales; family Treponemataceae; genus Treponema. The sequence goes on along the minus strand of NZ_JBQNBW010000007.1, from coordinate 34,441 downwards.
AACAAGATGCAGAGATTGTGCTGCGGGAAGCAGGCGGAGACTTCGGTTATCCGAACCCGTTCCGGCACCAAAACCGCGGGCCGGGGTTTTTCAAGATGGAATTGATTTACGATTCGCTTTTGGAAAAGGATGAAAAAGGGCTTATCCCGTGGCTCGCAAAGGAATGGACGGTGAGCGAAGACGGACAAACGTATACGTTTACACTTGTCGATAATGCAACGTGGCATGACGGAAAGCCGCTGACGGCGGAAGATGTTGCGTTTACCGTTAAGTATTTTGAAGCACACCCGCCGATGCGCGGAGGGCTGATGCTGCACGGTAAGTATCTGATGGATTCTGTTACCGTCAACGGCAATACGATTAGCATTCATATACCGGAATATACGCCGACTGCGTTGGAAAAAATCGGCAGTATGCGCATCATCCCCAAACACGTCTGGGAAAAAGTCGAAGACCCTGCAAAATTTTCCGGCGAAGGCGATGTTGTCGGATCGGGGCCGTATAAATTAGCTTCCTATCAGAGCGAACAAGGCGCATACAAAATGGTACGGTTTGACGAATTTTGGGGATTAAAGCCTGCGGTTTCCGCAATAGAATGGATACCTGTCAGTGATGCTATTTTGGCATTTAACAACGGCGAAATTGACATTACCAACTTGCCTGCCGACCTTGTAAAAAATTACGAAAACAACAGCGAATTTAAAGTCGTGAAAAATTTCGGCTTGCACGATTTCCGTTTCTATTTCAATTTTGATAAGGTTCCTGCCTTCCGCGAAAAAGAAGTCCGTCAGGCAATCGCGTATGCTATAGATCGGCATGAGCTTATTGAAAAACTTGAACGCGGTTCGGGACTGGAAGGCAGCCAAGGCTATCTGCACCCTGCGCACCCGATGTACAATCCCAATCTTCCTCAGTACGAGTTCAACCCTGAAAAGGCAAAAGAGCTGATGAAGGGTAAAAAGATTTCAGCTCAGCTGACCGTGGGCAGTTCACCCAAAGAGGTCAAGATGGCAGAGCTGATTAAAATCAGATTGGCGGATATCGGAATTACGCTGGATGTTGTCAGTGTCGACTCTAAAGCGCGGGACGGTATGATCCGGGATAAGACCTATCAGACTGCGATTGTGGAATCAGGCGGTATGGGAGGCGATGCGGATATGCTGCGTGAAATTTATTCCTCCAAAATGAAAAAGCCTCACCTTGCCGGATATGCAAATGCGCAACTGAATGACCTATTGTACCGGCAGTCGGTAGAACGGAATGCGGAAACCCGGAAGCAGCTGATATATTCCGTGCAGGAAATCTTAGCGGATGAAATTCCGATGCTGCTGTTGTACGGCAAAATGGATAACACCGTATATCGCCCGGCAAAGTATGACCGCTGGACGGTACGGTACGATCACGCAAAACTGGATCATCCTAAACTTTCGTATATAGAGCGTTAATGCAGCTAAACACTAAGCTCTTTAGGCTCTTTAAGCCATCGATGCCGAACCGAGCCTTGCCTTGAGGACATATCCATGAGGATAAAATATGTTGTTTTATTCTTTGCGTTAATTACGGCTCATTTTTTTCTTCCTCGTTTGATGCGTGCGGATCCGTTTGTGTTCATCTCCTCAGACGGAACGGAGGTTGCAAGCTATAGCGAGGAAGAAATCAATAAGTATAAAGCGTATTACGGATTAGACAAGCCGCTGCGGCAGCAGTATGTGCAGTATTTAGTCGGTATTGCTTCCGGGAATCTAGGCTACAGCATTTATTTTAAGGATTCGGTGGTCAACCTTATCTTTAAGCGGCTGATCTGGACAGCAGGGATTGTATGTACTTCTCTGCTGTTCAGTTTATTGTCGGGGCTGTGTTTGGGAAGCCTGAGCGCATGGTTTGCCGGAAGGCGGCTTGACGGTTTTTTGTATCATACAATGACGGCAGTGTCTGAGATACCTTCATTCTTAACGGCAAATGCTATTTTGATGCTGTTTATTATCCGCTGGCGGGTATTGCCGACATCGGGCGGTATAACGCCGTTTTTATCGCTTGAGTTTACCCTGCCTGTGATCATTGATATTATCAAACACGCCGTGCTGCCTGCGCTGACCTTATCCTTGCTCAAAACACCGGATTTTTATTTTGTAACACGGAGCGCGATGCTGCGGCAGTTGCAAAAAAAATATGTGGAAACCGCACAGGCAAAATCCTTAGGCGCTTTCACCATTGCGGTAAAGCACTGCCTGCCGAATGCATCAAATCCGATTATCACTCGTTTTTTGCTCAGCTTGCAAACGCTGTTTAACGGAGCGCTCATTGTAGAAAATGTCTTTAAGTATCCCGGTATCGGCAAACTGATTAGGGATGCCGTCTTTTACCGTGACTATCTGTTGCTGCAAGGCATTTTCTTTGTTGTTACCGTGTTTATCTTGTGCATCAGTGCATTGGGAGAAGCAGTGTACCGGCGGACTGACAGGAGCGCAGCGTGAGAAAGCCTCGAAATACACTGCCATATTTGCCCTGTCTTTTTTTATGTGCCGTTGTGTGTGCAGCCTGCTTACCGCATTTCTCATTTTTGAAATCGGGAACCGTACCCAGCGGACAAGCACTCAGTCCGCCGTCGCAGGAGCATTGGTTCGGTACGGATGATCTCGGTATCGATCTTTTTGCATCGGTTTGTTATGGAGCAAAAAGCAGTCTGCTCTTATCGGTTGGAAGCGCCGTGGTTGCAGCAATCGGCGGTAGTATTATCGGAATGCTTGCAGGCTATGCAGGCGGTATTATCGACACATTGATAGTCAGCATAATCGATTTTTTTATCGGTATTCCCGATCTGCTGCTCATGGTGGTGCTCGGCGTTTTTTTAGGACCGGGCTTGGCGAATATTATCTTTGCTATTTCTCTTGTATCGTGGATAATGCCTGCGAAAATTGTCAGAAGCGAAGTGCTGAAAATAAAAACGGAAAATTATATCCGGCTTTCAAAAGCCTACGGTGCTCATTTTTGGCATATCTTTGCGTGGCATCTTTGGAAACCGCTTTTTTCTATTATATTGGTGAGCGTGATTAAGATTATGAACAAAGCAATTCTAGCGGAAGCCTCTTTAGCGTATTTGGGGCTTGGTGATCCGCTGTCAAAAAGCTGGGGCATGACGATTACCCGCGCAATGGATTTTCCTACTATCTACCTCACGGATTTTTGGAAGTGGTGGCTCGTATTCCCCACTACCGTTATGGTCTGTACCGTGCTTTCCGTTGCTGCAATCGGCAGATGGATGGAGCTGCGTATTGGAGGACGTACCCGCTCATGATACCGGACGAAATACTCAGGGTTGAAAACCTCACGGTAAGATACCGCAGCGCAGATTCAAAACGGAAAACATACGAACCGAACGCTGCCGGTGATACTGATAGAGCCGAAACCGGCATACGGAACGTGAGCTTTTCGTTAAAGCGGGGAGAACTTTGCGGCATTATCGGGGAGTCCGGCGGCGGGAAAAGCACATTGCTTTCAGCCATTATGGGCTTACTGCAAGAAAAGCGCGGCGGCGGTGGAGCTGCTAACGCCGGTAGTGCTGCTGAGGTAACGGGGAAGATCATCTACAACGGCAGGGAAATACAAAGTGCCGGAAAAGCCGAATGGAAGAATCTCCGCTTTAGGGAAATCGGGCTGGTCTTTCAAAATCAGGATGAGCGGCTCAATCCTGCGCTGACAGTCGGGGAGCAAATTGCCGAAGTTCTGCGCAAAGCCATAACCGATACTACGGTGCTGGAACAAGAACTTGCCGCAGTGCTCCATTCCGTCGGACTGGAACCGAGTGTAAAAGACCGGTATCCGCATGAACTTTCGGGCGGTATGCGGCAGCGGGTGTTTATCGCAATGGCAATTTGTCTGCATCCGCCGCTCCTGTTAATCGACGAGCCGACAACCGCGTTGGATCCCTCATCAAAACAACAGATATTGCAGCTTTTACAAAGGCTTCACCGTGAATACGGTACGGCGATGCTGATTGTTTCCCATGATCTTGAAGTGATTGAAACCCTCACTGATAATCTGATGGTGCTGCTGCACGGATATATTATCGAAAAAGGTAAAACGCAAAATATCTTGGAAGAGGCAAAGCACCCGTACACCGCTGCGCTGCTGCAATCAAGTACCTATCTTAATCCATGGAAGGATTTGTGGGGCATTAAAGAAGCGGATGAACGCCAAAGCTGTCCGTTTTATGAGCGGTGTACACAAAAAAGTAGCGAGTGTTTATCGTATACGCCGTATTTGCCGCCGGAATGCAGCGAAGGATGCGCGTGTGCAAAAAACGGCATACAAACCATTTTAAGCGTCCGGAATATTTCAAAGACGTTTGATACGGGGAAAGAAAAAACAGCCGCCGTCAAAGACTGCTCTCTGCGGGTGCGGCATGGAGAAATTGTTGCGCTCCTCGGAAAGTCGGGTTCGGGGAAAACGACCGTACTGCATATCATTGCAGGGCTTTTGAAAAAAGATGCAGGTTCCATCGTGTTTAACGGCACGGCAATAGAAAAGAACGATTTGCTTGCGCGGGAACATGCCCTGCAAATTGTAGAGCAGGATGCCTTTTCTTCAATGAATACCGCACTCACGGTGCAGGAAATTATTGCCGAACCCTCCGTCATCCGCTATCATAAAGGAGCCGCTGCCTTTACGGAAACAGCGGTGAAGTATGCAAAGCTCTGCGGTCTTCCCGCCGATGCTGCTATGCTGAATAAAAAGGCACGGGAACTATCCGGCGGACAGCGACAAAAAACGGCGATTGCACGGGCGCTTTCGATGCAGCCGGTCTTGCTGCTTGCAGATGAAATAAACGCTATGCTCGACGATTCATCCAAGGTGAATATCATGCGGCTGTTAAAACAGCTGCAATACGAGCTGGGCTTTTCGATGCTGCTGGTTACACACGACATCGATCTTGTGAAAAAAGTCGCCGACTATGTGTACCGTATGGATGCCGGACGCATTGTGGAAGAAGGCAGTGTAAGGAAGGTCTTTGGTAAAGAGAATTGACTTTTCAGCATAAGTACAATATGTTGTACTTATAAAGAGGTATTACTATGGATGTTATTACGTATTCCGATTTACGGCGAAACTTAAAAACATATATGGACAAAGTGTATTATGATTATGAACCGTTAATGATTGCACGGAAAAATTCTGAAAATCTTGTACTATTATCGGTACATGAATACAACAGTCTGGTTGAAACCGATTATCTGCTGCGCAACGAAGCAAACGCCGAACACCTAAAAAAGTCGATAGAACAGCATAGAAACGGTAATTTGCACAGCCATGAGCTTTTAGAAAATGAATAAGCTTTTTACAGATGAAGCATGGAATGACTATATCTATTGGTTTAATACCGATAAAAAAATTTTGGAAAAAATAAACGATCTGATAAAAGAAATAGAACGAACGCCGTTTACAGGAAAAGGAAAACCTGAACCGCTCAAACATGCTTTATCGGGATACTGGTCGAGAAGAATCAATCAGGAACATCGAATAGTGTATCAGGCGGATGAAAAGCAACTGGTATTTATTTCGTTCAGATATCACTATAAAAAATGATAATGCGGATTATCATGAGGAGGTATATTGCTGAGTTTGATGGTAACCGCTACAAGGGGAACATAGAGGAATGAATATCAATGAAAAATCGAAGTTTAAACATTTGACGGCATTTATCTTAGTTATTCTTGCAAAACAGCCGCTCAATCCGCGGGATATACACTCGAGCCTACTGCAAGATTTTCCCGGTTTTACAATTGATATGTCGACCGTGTACCGCTGCCTGAGCAGTTTGGAAAAAGAAGGCTTGGTAACGATGGAGTGGGAATTGCCGCCGGAAGGCGCTGCCCGGAAAAAATATGCGATTACACAGAGCGGTAAAAAAGACTTACACGAATGGAAAGAAGACATTGAAATCCGCAAACATAATTTTGAGGTCTTTTTACAAAAATATAGCGGACTGGATAGGGGGAATCCCTGACAACTCGGTTAGCTTTTGAGCGCTGCCCTGTAAAAAGCAAAGCAGCTGTGCGAAAAAATCTGAGCCGGTTGTATATCATTTCGTAGTGAAAATTTCGTACTGAAAATAGGAGAACGTATTATGGTTATAACAATGAATGATTTTGAACAGTATATTCAGAAAGATATGGATGAATCCCGTGCTGAGCAAATGTGGGATAATAAAAGTAAAAGTTTTTATGAACGTACCGAAAAGACTCAGCAGCAATTTGTACGGGAATTTGTATTTACATTTATAAAGGAACGAAAGCTGCTGAATGCACAGTCTCGCGTTTTGGATATCGGCTGCGGTACCGGACGGCATTTGCTGGAATTTTCGGCATACACATCGTATCTTACCGGAATAGATATTTCTTCAAACATGCTTGCGTATGCAAAAGAAAAATTACAGCACATTCCGCAAGCAAAGCTGATTCACGGAAACTGGATGAATACCTTTACAACTGAGAATGAGTTTGACTTGGTGTTTGCCTGTATGACTCCTGCTATCGCCTCCATCGAGCATATACAGCGGATGAATATGATCGCAAAAAAATATTGTATGCTGGAACGGATCGTGTATGAAAAAGATACGGTGCAGGAAGAAATAGAGCAGCGCCTTGGGCGGAAATTATTTAGATTGCCGCATAACGATAAAAACTATGTCTACGGTGTGTGGAATATACTCTGGCTTATGGGCTACTGCCCCGAAGTTGTGTTTGATAAGCAAGTCCGCAGTACAACTCATACTATCGAAGACTATATGCGCGACGCTGCCTATACCGATGAAGAAAAAACAGCAGTTACGCAGCTTTTGAATGCAAAACAAAAAGACGGCATCATTACTGCGGAAGAGTCTGTGGTAAAAGCAATTATCCTGTGGAAAAAAGAGAAACTTCCCTGCTAAGCGCTTGAGCTAACGTGCCGAAAAGCCCTGCAAGCACCGCGAGGCACAGCGTGGCAAAATGATAAGGGGCAGGCTCCGGTATTGACCGAAACCTGCCATAAACAAAGCATCTTGAAAAAAGCCGCTGTAAGTTTTTTTCAAGATGGAGGCGTTATTTATTTTTCATCATAGGAAACCTTGATAGTTTGACCGTTATGCCCAGCTGTTATGGTGTACGAAAGATACTTCGGATTGTTCGGTAGTTTGTCTTTTACTTTCTTGGCATTGACTTTCCACTCGATAATCTTGTCGGCAGATACTGTCGCGATAAAAAATAACACATCCTTTTCATACACTGTGTCACCTGAGTTCACATTTTTATTGTTTTTCGTGCAGGTCATTTTGCTAGAATCAAATGTTATGGTCGCTTTTGCCTGAACTTTTGTCGTATAGCTCACGGTAATAGTTCCATTTTTTATATCCTCACTTTTTACAGTGTAATGAAAAGCTATTGAAGTAGCTTTGTCTTCGCTGCTGACTAACCACTTGTCAATAAGTTCACCTTTAGATAGCTTCGCATCAAAGTCAAGAACATCTCCTTTAGACACCTTATCGCCATTGTTAACACGCACGCCCTTCTTATGGCATTCTATTTTGTTGGGGTCAAAGTTAATAGTAATTGCCCCTTTGTTGTCGTCACCATTACCATTGCCATTGTTATCATTGCCATTATCACTGTTATTACCGTTCCATTTTGCATACAGCGTAATGTTTGCGGTAACGATGTCAGATTTAAAGTTCCACAGTGTTTTACATTCTTTTTCTTTATACCAGCCGCCAAAGGTAAAAGAAGCTTTTTTCGGATTAGCCGGTTGGCTAACCTTTGTCCCCTGCTTTACCTTGACAGCTGGGACTGCAGAGCCGCCTTGTGAGTCAAACTTTACCGTATAGGATGCCGAAACGGAATTAGAACCGGGACTGCCTTTACAACCAAGAAAAACGCCTACCACCGACACCATAAGAAGCATAAGAGGAATACCGCGTAACATGTTTCGAACTTTCATAATAATACTCCCATCATCAGGGCATCTGCAAAAACTGCGAAAGAGCTTTTTTAGATGCTGTTTTCATTTTTTGAGCACAAATAGCACGATTTAGAACCTTGCACCGCAAAGTAACCTGTTTAGAAACAGAAGTTTCCGAACAGATTTAGTCTACCGGCTAATCATCACGACTAACAGGATTTTCTATGTAGTGCCCGTAAAAAATAATTTTCTACAAAATATATGCTTTATATATGCTTTCCTCTAAGAGGTCAAGCATATAATTCCTTTTTGCTCAAAAAATATACTTCCTAACACATTTTTCATCTTACCTCCGCACGAATACGCTTGAGAAAAACTACTGGAAAACTTGCAGCTTTTTAACGGTTTATATGTGTATCATACGCGCTCTTTATCTGTTTAATATAGGTAGTTCAGTCGACTATGCTATTTATAACAGGCACAAGTTTCAAGGCGTATACGCACTTTGAGCAGTGCCGGCTACAAATATAAGAAACGTTTTTTATTCGTGCTGTATAAGGATGTCATGCAGAGAATAAAAGCGCTTCCTTTCAGTTGGAGGTAATATCATGCTTGTAAAACAAAAAATTCGATCCCTATTGGTATCCGCGGTAGGAATGTGTATGGCAGCGATAGTGCTTACAGTATCGTGCTCTGCCAACCCGGCTTCGGCAACAACAGTATACGCCGACACCAAACGTTCCGAGGCAATCACCAAAGAAACCATATCACTGTTGGAAGGGCTGCAAAGTGCAAACCGGCAGGTATCTGCAGCAATTCTGCCGTCTGTAGTAACCCTCTCTGTTACGGAAATAAAAAAAGTTCGCAATCCGCTTTCCGGCGATGGATTCCCGTGGTTCTTTTTCGGTATGCCGAATCAAGAAAACGGTGAAAAATCCGATGATAAGGATAGCGGTGGACAAGAGTATAAGGCTGAAGGTATGGGTTCCGGAGTGATTGTCCGCAAAAGCGGTAACACGTATTATGTACTCACCAATCAGCATGTTACCGGTTCAGCAGAAAAAATTACCGTAAAGCTGTACAATGGTCATACAGCAGAGGGGAAGCTCGTCGGCGGGGATCAGCGGCGGGATATTGCGCTGGTTTCGTTTGAATCAACGGAAAAAGACATCGTAATTGCAGAGTTGGGAAATTCTGAGGCGGTTGAGGTAGGCGATATTGTATTTGCCGTAGGTTCGCCGCTGGGCTATGTATCTACCGTTACGCGCGGTATGGTCAGTGCTGTAGGAAGGTCGGGCGGCCCGAATAACAACATCAATGATTTTATTCAAACGGATGCTGCGATTAACCAAGGCAATTCCGGCGGCCCGCTTGTCAATATTTATGGACAGGTGATTGGTATTAACACATGGATAGCATCTTCCAGCGGCGGTTCACAGGGGCTCGGCTTTTCTATCCCTATCAACAACGTAAAAGCGGCAATCGATTCGCTCATTTCCGATGGCAAGCTCAAGTACGGATGGGTTGGTGTTCAGCTTGTAAGCGCTGATGAGACCATGCTGAAAGCGCTGAAAGTGGAGGACAAAGCCGGAGCTTTAGCAATCGATGTATTCCTCAGTTCACCGGCATTTAAAGGCGGCATCCGACCAGGCGATTTTGTTATCAAATTGAACGGTAAAGAGGTCAAGAATGTCGATCAGCTGGTACGGGATGTCGGCGATCTCCGCAGCGGAACCACAGCAGAATTTGTGGTAATCCGCGATGGTGCTGAGCAAAAACTTTCGGTAAAAATTGAAGAGCGGGATCAAAAAATCGTTACCGATTCTTCTAAAATATGGCCGGGCTTTGTACCGTATGAACTCACAGAGGATGTACGGGATAAACTGAAGCTTGATAAAAAGCAGAACGGTGTCTTGGTAACTAATATCAGGAATAAAACTCCGGCGGTTATTGTCGGGCTAAAATCCGGAGATATTATTACCGCGGTAAATGATACGCCGGTAAACAACACCCGGGAATTTTACCGTGAGCTTTCTAAAGCAAAGAAAGAAGTATGGTTCGATGTTCTGCGGGAAGGGCAAATGCTGTCCACGCTCCGGTTTAAGTTCTAAGCGGCTGCTTTTGTAGCGGGTTTGTCGGTTGAAACATACCAATACGGCTTTGACATACAAATACCGCATCAATCCACCGCAAATGGCGATGACGTTATACCGCCGCGGCATTATGGTAGTGTGCAACATCCGTGTTGCCATTACCTTATTTTACTATACGGGGAGGCTGGAACAGTATGATCGAGCACAGACCGCCGCTTTCGGGAAAAGTGCGTAAGGCCCGGAAGAAGAAAATCATTATAGCGATAGGGCTGCTGCTTGCCGGATGCTGGTATTTTTTTCTCAGACCGCGAGGGCAACAATCTGTTGAGCTGCCCCCGCTTACGGTAAAAAAAGAGGTTGAACATAATCAAATTGAAGTATCAGGCTATATTGAAGCTGCTCAAACGCAGGTACTGGAAGCTCCCGGAGAGGGATTTGTTGAACAGGTGTCGGTAAAAGAAGGCGACCGTGTAAAAAAAGGTACGCTTCTTTTTGCGCTTGATACCGATAAGCAACGCTATGATGTTGCACGTCATGCCTTTTCGATGAAGCAGGAACAGATAAATGGGGCTTCTCAGAAGCTGCTTCTGATGGAACAGGAACAACGGCTTCTCGAAAAACAGCTTGCAGACCGCAAGGTATATGCAAAATTCGATGGTATTGTTGCAGCATTTACGGTCTCTCAAGGACAATATGCAAAGACAAAGGATTCGTTTGGAACACTGATTGACCGTAGTTACCTAAAAGCAACGGTTGAGATTGCTGAAAGTGATGCATCCCGTTTGGCTGTTGGACAGAAAGTTACGCTGTCTTTTCCGGCAGAACCGGATATACGGGTACAGGCAGAAGTTGTCTCATACCCGTCGATAGCCCGGCTGACTAGTCTGGGGAGAACCGTTGTTGATACACTGATCCGGCTGGACAATCCGCCTGAAAAAATTCTTCCCGGGTATTCATTCAATGGGACGATTGTAACCGGTGCGGATTCCGAGGCGCTCATTGTAGAGCAAGATGCTATTCGGTATGTAGAAGGAAAGCCCTTTGTTGATAAAATCGACGGAACTATCGCCCAAGAAATTGCAGTAACAGTGGAGCCGTATATTAAAGGTTTTGTAAAGATTATTTCCGGGGTACAGGAAGGAGATGTTTTACAAAATCAGGCAAGTATAAAGACCGGTAGGCGGCGGTAGCAGAGCGATGAAAGAGGGAATGATTGTTTCCTTAGATACGGTAGTTAAGACCTTCTTTATGGGAGAAAATGAAGTACACGCTCTGCGAGGCGTTTCGTTCGATATTCCTGAAGGAAGTTTTGTGTCCATTATGGGACCGTCCGGATCGGGAAAAACAACGTGTATGAACATGATCGGCTGTCTAGACCGCCCAACTTCAGGAGCTATTTATATCGCCGGTGAAAATACTGCGGAAATGAGCGATAACGATTTAGCTTTTTTGCGAAATAAGACTATCGGTTTTGTCTTTCAGCAGTATTTTTTATTACCGACACTCACCATTCTGGAAAATGTGATGCTGCCGCTCCGTTATCAAGGCATACCGGCTTTGGAACGAAAGAAACTTGCATCAGAGGAACTGGAAAAGGTCGGATTAAGTAACCGGCTCAAGCATCGCCCCAGCGAACTTTCTGGAGGACAAAAACAGCGGGTTGCTATTGCCCGTGCGCTTGTTACCCGTCCTCAACTAATTCTAGCTGATGAGCCGACCGGGGCACTCGATTCTGAAACAGGGCAATCCGTACTGGATCTTTTTTTTGATATTAACCGGCAGGGCACCGCCGTTATTATTGTCACCCATGATCCCGATATCGGTGCCACCGCGCCCCGTTCCATTCACTTAAAAGACGGGAACATCATTTCTGACACAACCTACCCCTCCCCCGGGTAAATCAGTATTTTATGAAGTTTTTACATATTCTTATTTGCTTTATTTTTTATTCTACCCAGATGATTATCCGCTTGCTTCTTTTTATTTCTTTAGAACGCAATAGCGGCATAAATTATAGGTAAGGTTCATTATTATTAAGAATGTTGTACGTGCGAAGCTTATTGTTCTAACATATATACCTTTCATTGAATTTGTCATAAAACCAAATACATGCTCTACTCTTGCGCGTATTTTTGACTTCTTTCTATTACGGTTCTTTTGTTATTGGGTAAGCGGTTTATTGCGGTAGCCTTTTTCACAAATACATCTATCTATCCCCTTAAAATGCAACAGTTGAGAGAATGTCAATTCTCGAAGACTGTTGCATTGATGCGCGGAACGCGCATACGACAATGAGCGAATTTGCGGGTGAGCAAACTCAACGTGTTTTTCAGCCGCGATATTTTAGTGGCTGAAAATAAACCTTCATGAAAATTGAACAACATTTTATCATTTTTCTTTCTCTTTTTTAAGAGGTTTTTAGAGGTACCCTACAGCATATCCAATATGCGCGTAAGCATTTTTCTTTCACGCTGCTCTTGTTTCGCCCATGGATGAAAACTGCAAGCGGCTCCAAGTGTGTTATCAGGATTTCTCCGGTATTGCATACAGTAGGGTATACAGGATTCACCGTATATATCAATAGTAAGATATTCAAAATGTTCATTGTTCCCGTTATGTTCTATACCTATTCTACAGGCACTATATACCGGCTTTGAAGAATCATACTTTTGCGCATCTTCTATCCGGTATTCTATATGCGGGATAGAACTATTTTCCTTCTTGGTTGCACGGTGGCAAAAAGATACTTTACTCAGCTCTAGTATTTTAAAATCTTCTGATCTGTAGGAAAATGTGGTATCAATATAGAGAAGATACCAGCTACTCCAAGCATAAATAACATGGACAGGGCGAATGAAGACGCATATATCTTTGATGTCAGGTTCTGCCATCATTTCTATCCAGAGGCATACATCACTGTTTATTGCATGAACAAAGTCATATATATCGAAGTGGCAGAGCGGATTTTTCAGTGCTATCAGCAGCGCCGTAGGCATCGGACCGTCTATAAAGGCTTGTGTATATTCAAGCCGCTCCATTAATGTGTCAAATGTTTTACAAACTTCAAGGTAGCTTTCAGTGTTATAAAAAAAGGACAGCATCAGCGAGCGGGCAAAGGCAAGAACCTGTTTATCTTTTGGGTTTAACAGCAGATTGGCAAAACTGCACGTTTGTAAATCTTCGTCAGTATAGTAGTAGGTATGCGCGTTCGCATTATACTGGATGGGCAGTCCGATTTCAGAACTTGTCATGTATGCAATATCCCGCTGAATGGTTCGGCAGCTGACACCAAGGGCTTGTGCCATATCCGCAACTTTTTTGTGTTTTTTTGCGATACAGCCTTCGCGAATCATCGCGTCAATTTCTTTAAATCGCCGATATGCGGCAGTGTATTTCATACCCATAGTCTGCTCTGCGCAATAATACTGAAATTTTAATACAAAATGAAGTATATTACCACCTTAAATGTACTCTACAGTGCTTCTATTTCTGCTTGGGATAACCCGGTTACTTGTACAATTTTCTGTACTGGATCGCCTAATTGCTTTAATATTCGGGCTGTTTCAAGTTTATTTTGATATGCACTAATTCTTGCACTTTCTTCCCTTTGTACTGCAATGTCTGTATCGTAGTCATATTCAGCTACGAGCATATTGATTACCTCCCGAGCCTTCCTTTGTAAGTAGTCTTTTAAGATTCCTTTTTCTATGCATATCTTTACGGCGTTGGTAAAGCCATTTTCAGAGTCAAGTTGTGTTTGAATACGCACTTGTTCAACAAACAAGCTATATTCATTCAAAGTTTTGCAACCGCTTAATACTTTTGCTCTTTTATTCTTGTTTATGTTATATACCGTTACTTCAAGTTCTAGCGGAATTTTTTCTCCCTTTGCAATAAAGGCATCGGAAAGTTTAAGAACAGTAGTTTCTGGATAATCTTCGATGCCATTGTAAAATACGTAAAACTCCGACTCTTTTGAAAATATACGGTGCATCTACTGCGTCGTACGGCAAAAAAGTGTCCTCAACGTATCATAGATACGCCTGCGGTACTTTTTTGCCTAACTCCTTGTATCTACGCCGTCTATTTCCAAAGGGCTTTTCAGAACCGCCACGGATGGCGGTGGTTCCATGCATCAGCGATGTTTTTGCGTGAGCAAAAACTCGTAAGCAAAAACTGTACAAGGATGTACAGTTTTTGCGCTGGGCATATTTTCGTTTATGGTTGATTGATGCTCCGCAAGAATGATGATTTTACCATCTATAAGACACGAAACGTCATTGATTATATTCATATACATAACATTATCAAGCCGTATGTTTTCCACCGGACAAGAAAGTTGTAGATTGGTATTATGCAAAGCATTATAAAGCGACAAAAAGTTTTCTTTTGCCTTTTCATCTTCACTGAAAAGGTCAACAAATACCGAATCTTTATATTTGCGGTTGTATGATGTTTCGATCATGTCAAAAGTATAGCATAGAATCTATGAAGAGATAAGGTAATATCATTACAAATATCCTGACTGTTCCGCCGCATTATTCCTCCGGTTTTTTCCTATTTTGCTGCGTAATACTGCTGAAATTTTATTGCACAATGAGGTATCTTACCACGATACTATAGAAATACATTTCATACTTCCGCATTTCGGGCATTTAACCGGCAGGGGCAGCAGCTGTTTTTTTTGGGTAAAGGTATGCCCGCAGGCGGTACAAGTGTAGGGAACCGGTGTTCCTTGTTTCGGCGGTATAAAGCCGTTTGTTCCGGGAATGTTCATAGGGTGGTTACCTCGCTTTATTTAAAAGTCCGACAATATACCGTTTGCCGTTATTCCGTGCAATGTCAAGTGCTGTTTCGTCGTAATCATTTTCCATAGTAGTATCGGCATTATGCGCTAAAAGGATGGTTACTATTTTACTATTTCCGGTTTCTGCAGCAATCATAAGAGCCGTATTATTGTTATCATCTGTTTGATTCACATCAGCTCTTTCTGCTAATAACGCAGTGAGCATTTCTTCATCATTGTCGTGTACTGCTTGAATTAAAGGACAATTCGTATCGGACAATTCATCATCATAGTCGGTATCAATATTAAAAAACTGAATGGCTTTCCTGATACCTTCGATACGGGCATCTGCTAAGGCTGCTTGCTGTTCTTTTTTTTCCGCTATCGTATTTTTACACTTTTTTTCATTTGTTACTGCTTTCTGTAATTTGCAGCCGCAGTTGGTACAAAAGAAAGCAGCTTTTTTTACGGCGGTTCCGCATTGTGGACAGGTTGCGTGCAGCATAGTATTCCTCCTCGTAGGTACGGATGTCCAAAAAGGAAGGTATAACTTCGGCTGCTAACATTGCGCAGCCTCGTTAACCGATGAGTTTGCCTTTCGGCAAACATCACAGATTGCGTGTACGCTATCGCGTACCAATGTAACAGTCTTCAGAAACTGATGTTTCTTCAACTGTTGCATTTTAAGGCACCGCTTTTGGACATCCTCATTGTTCATTAAAATTTCTGGTAGGTAAAGCCCGGCAGTAGTTCCGTCAGTTTTCGTTCTTCTGCAGCTAATTGTTCGATTTCAGCTTTTATATCTGCATATCTTCCCTCTGATTGTTCAAGCTGCTGAATGTTTGTTTCAAGCACACAGAGTTTTTGTATTGTGTCTTCCACACAGGCATAAAAGTCAAAATCTTCGGGAATGTTATTCACCAATGTATTTGGATCATTATTACTTTCTAAACTTATTCCAAAGAGTGCGGCATAAAGACTAATAACACTGTCAAGATACATTCTAGGATTTTTAAAATACGTGAGAAAATTCTTTCTCGAAATAGGGAAGAGATTTTTCATTCTACTGAACAGCAGTGCTTTTTCTTCGGAATATTGCCCATCCAATACCGACAATAGTGCTAAAAGCCATATAACCCCAAAAAAAGTTTCCATTGAATCATATGATTCATAATTAGCCCATTTCTTAATTATATCTAACAGAAAATCACTGACAAAATTATAACGAAATTTTTCATTTTCTATGATAATTTTTGACTCAGTCGTCAGGGTATAGTTTGCCTTTGATTCACGACTGAGGCTGTATTCTGCTTGAGGCTGATTAAGCAGAATGTCAAAAGCCATATTTAACTCAGTTATTTCATCATCCGTAATGTCATGGGATAAACACAGAAAATTAACTATCAGCTTATCCCGTACATCTGCCTTTACTTTCATTCTTTCAAAACTTCCAAAAAATGAAGGTCTAAAAATACGTAAAAAAGCACCGGCAGTGATAGGATTACCGGCTTTTTGTACCGCTTCCGGCTGCTGCGGCGTACCGCAAAGAGGGCAAAAGACCGATTCATCGTTAATAGCTTGGCTGCATGATATGCAATTTTTCATAGTAAACTCCTTATAGATTTATTATATATATGCGATTACTCAGTATCGCAAAGGGTTGATGTACCGCACTTTGGACAGAAATTATCACGTTCAAACAGCTTTGTGCCGCATTTATCGCAAAATTTTTTCTTTATCGCCGGTGCCGATTCACCGGAGTTGTTCCCTGTACCTGCTGTCGGTGTGCCGGAAGCTTCCTGGTCCGGAGGAAGCTCTGCTTTTTGTATGCCGACATCATCACAAAAACGGTTGATACACTCAAAAAAACGTTGTTCTATCTCCGTAATGGTTCCAAGCGTTTGTGTCAGGTCGGCGGGTTTCAGATAGCTTTTCAGTTCGTTTAATCCGTCTTCCAACACATTTTTAGCTTCGGAACTAAGGCTTATAACCTGATGCTCCATACCGTCAAGAATAAGCGTCTGTATTTTTCTTTGGAATTGTTTATCCGTTTCGTACTTCTCGCGAGTTCTTTTTTTATACCGATCAAAAACAGCTTTTAATGGGAGGGCAAGCTCCACATATTTTTGCGTAGGCACATTCTGCTTTTTAAGAAATTCTTTTACCTGCATTCCTTCGTACAGGTATTCTTCTTTGTGCTGTGCTTCGTAGATACTAATGCCGTCATAACTGATACCATTATCATCCAAAGTTTCCTGCAGCACTTCCAGAATTCGTTGCCGGCTGGATGGGGTAACTCCGCGGGCTTTGTTGGCGACAATATAAAGACTTCTTGAAGGGTCTTTTCCGAATGGCAGCTCAGGATCCATCAAAAACTCAATATCCGTTCTGGGAAATGTACCGTTACTATCCAGTCCGATAACCCAAATCAGAAACTTCGCATCCTTAATATAATTGTAGGCAACGGCTCTATCCTGTTGCATGGTGCCGGTCGAAGAGGCATTATAACCGGGAGTATCAATCAAGCAGATATTTGAAAAACACTCACCGTCAAGTTTAGCCGTTACGGTTATGTATCGTAGAATATCTTTTAAATCAAAATCAAGCGTTTTTAAAAGTTCATGTGAAATATCCTTATACATGTCTGCCTGTATGATAAAACGCCCTCCTCGGTATGAAATACCGCAAATATCAGGCATCTCACCGCAGATAACATAACTCGGAATAGCCGTTACCGGAATAACACCTGTTGCAAGTTGTATGTTTTTATCAAGCATAAAGCTATTGATGAACGATGATTTTCCCGAAGAAAATCCGCCTCCAATAGCGCCGACCATTTTAGAATGAACCGGCGGACAATGTGCAATCAGATTCATTTCACTTTCGATTTTTTCGAATAGTTCCATATCTTCCATCTGATTGAGTTCCACCGCCTTGTTGCAAAACTCTTTAAAGTCATTGCGGACAAGGCTGCGGAACTGCTGTATATGTTCATTCTCTGTGGGTTTTGCTTTGAGAATATCAGTTATTAAACTGAATATTCTGTTTGTATTTTCTTGCTCCATAAATAACCTCATGGTACCTCATTTTTTATGTTCACTGTACTGCTCCAATAGCTTTACGACCCTGTCAAAATTACCCAAGAAACATTATTCAGCTGGTACTTCCCTGCGAATCTAATACAGATGTATCCATTCTTTGTATGCCGATTTCATCACAAAAACGGTTGATACAATCAAAGAAACGCTGTTCCATTTTGGTGATAGTTGTAAGTGTCTGCGTAAGATCTGTTGGTGGAATGTAGCTTTTAAGCTCATTTAATCCGTCTTCCAACGCGTTTTTTACTCCGGAACTGATATTGATAATCTGATGCTCCATACCGTCAAGCAGAAGTGTTTGTATTCTTCTGTGGAACTGTTGATCTGCTACATATTTTTCACGTGTCCGTTTTTCATACCGTTCAAAAACAGTTTTGAGCGGTACTGCAAGCTCAGCATACTTTTGCACAGGAATATTTTGTTTTTTGAGAAATTCTCTCACAGGCATTCCTTCGTACAAATATTCTTCTTTCCGCTGTGCTTCATAGATGCTAATACCGTCATAGCTGATACCGTTATCATCCAAAATATTTTTCAACTCTTCTAAAATCTGCTCTCGGTTGGATGGAGTAATTCCGCGGGCTTTATTCGCTACAATATAAAGCCCTTTTTCAGGGTCTTTACCGAAAGGTAAATCGGGATTATTCAAAAATTCCAAATCATCTTTCGGAATAGTACCCTTACTATCCAATCCGATAACCCAGATAAGAAATTTTGCATCTTTAATATAATTGTAGGCAACTGCCCTATCGTGCTGCATCGTACCGGTTGAAGCGGCATTATATCCGGGAGTGTCAATCAAGCAGATATTTGAAAAGCACTCACCATCAAGTTTCGCCGTTACGGTTATATATCGCAGAATTGCTCTTAAATCAAAATCAAGCGTTTTTAAAAGTTCGTGTGAAATGTCTTTATATATATCCGCTTCTATTTTGAACAGACCTCCTTGATATGAAATACCGCAAATATCAGGCATTTCACCGCAGATAACATAACTCGGAATAGCCGTTACCGGAATAACACCGGTTGCCAGCCTTACCGTATCATCAAGCATAAAGCTGTTAATGAATGATGATTTTCCTGATGAAAACCCACCTCCTATAGCGCCGAGCGTTTTTGAATGAATAGGCGGACAATAAGTGATACGCTGCATTTCGTTTTCGATTTTTTCGAATAGAGCCATATCATCCATCTGGTTTAATTCCACCGCTTTGTTGCAAAATTCTTTAAAGTCATTACGGACAAGATGGTGAAATTGCTGTATATGTACATTGTCTGCCCGCGACGCTTTGAGAATATCCGTTACTAAGCCGAATATTCGTTTTGTACTTTGCAGCTCGGAGGTTACGACCGTATGTGCATTTTGCAAGTTACTGAGTTCTGCTGTTATCGACTGATTTGCTTTTTGCAAATCAGCGATGATCAACTTATGCGGTTGCAGAAAGTTCTTTAATGCACGTATCATATCTTGCAAGCGTAGATTTTTTATTTTCAATTTGCTGCTCCAAAACTTTTAATTCTTTGTCAAGATTGCTGAAAAGAAGACTGGAAAGAGTATCCTGCTTAGCCGATGCTTCCATCTGATTTAGAAAGCTCTTAATCTGGCTTGCATACGTTGAACGCAATTCGGCAAGATGTTCATCTATTTCGGAAAGGAAGCTGTCGATTTCATCATCAGTAAGCTTTCCTGAATAGTTATCCCCGAATTTCGCACCGGAAAGTTTAAATTCCGGTATTTTCATATTACCGATAACTTTTCTGATGCTGGTTTTTAAAAGCGGAATATCAATCATGTTTTCATCTTCTAATGATCGTCGGAGGGCGGAAATGGTTTTTTGCTGAACGATTCCCCGCCATTCCATAACAGCTTTTTCGGCACAATCTTCCAGATCAGCCTGTAAGCTCAACGCAAGATCATTAACCTTACGCTTAATAGGGGCGGTTTGCATTGTGCGATACGTTTCAGTCGTTTGGTAGTCTTCATAGCCCCAATCGGTACCCAAAAAACCTCCAAAAAATCTCCCAACTCCTGAAAGAATACCGCTTTTTTCACGTGAGCGGGTAACGGTTTTGCTTTCCGTTTTTTCATAGGAACTAAAATCGCCGAGGTCATCAAATAAGCCTCTACTGTTTTGTTTTAAGGTGGTAGAAAGTCCTGTTTTAAAATTGAATACGGCTTCATCAAATGCTTCATCAACATCGGCAGAGGCACTTACCCTCATTTTTTCTTTTGCCTCTTTTTGTGCTTGCAATTCCGCTGCATCCGTATTTTTGAGCCGATCGACAGCTTCCCTCAATGAGTTTTTAAGTTTTTCAAGATAAGCATCGACATTCTGTGTTTGCTGTTCCGCATAGGCTTGCTGCTTTTTTTGAATAATCTCATCTTTTTTTTGCCGGACAGTACCGACATTGTTCCGCACTGCGGAGACTCCAGCAAGTTTTTCAAGACTGGTTTGTGCCGCTTCTCCAGAAAAATAGTCCGGATAATCTTCACTTAAAAGTCCCCACGTGTATTGCATATCCTCGTCCCATGCGTCCTGCTGATTAAACAGTAAATGCATGGAATGGCACATGGAAGAAGTGATTAATACTCTATGTTCCGCATCATCCAGCAATGATTGATACATTTCGCTGCATTCAGGATTTTGCTGTTTTCTTTTACCGCAGACTTCTTTTGCATGGGTTACGAGCTGAGTACGGATATTTTCTATCACATTTGGTAATATCCCTTCTGCCCGCTCTTTTTCACTTCCGTATAATTGCTGGTCAAAACGGGAGGCTGTAAGGAACACCTGATCAACACCTTTTTTACCGGAAATATGTCCCATTAAATTTAAATCTTCTTCCGAAAGGAATTCCCCCGCAGGGCTTACAACAAAGACAACATCACATTCTCCAAGATAGTGTTCAGTCCGCTCTTCACGGGATTTTATCGGGTCATTGATACCGGGGGTGTCGACAACCTGTATGTCTTTTAGGTCTTCGATATTAAGGTACAGTGTTACGCTTTTTGTAAAGGGCATATATTGCCCATCAGCACTGACGTAGTTGCTTAAACTATGCATCAATGCGGATATTTCGTCTCCTGTAATGGTATAGGTTGTATCTCTTCCGGACGTTGAAAACTCTGCAAGTTTGCCGCTTTTTTTCATCTGCTCATACTGTTCAAATGAACCTGCCTTAGGATGATTATCCATCTCTCTTTTTACCATACGTTCTATTTTTTTCTGATCGTAGGGAATTTTTTTCTTTTTTTCATCTTCGCGAGCTTTTTTCTCCGCCTCCTGCCGTTTTTTTTCGTACTGTTGTGTAAAAGATTCATATTCTTGTTTGATGAAAGCAATATCCTGCGGAGTAAAAAATTCTATTTCCGCGTGAGGGTTTTCATCATACCGGATAATTGTGAGCGCTGCCGTCATAGGTGTTGCCGCCTTAGGCAGTATTTGTTTTCCGCCAAAAAAGAGGGCATTTAACAAAGATGATTTGCCGGCTTTTACTCTTCCAACAATCCCGATGCTCAATAACCGGTTTTCTGCAACAACTTTTGCTAACTCCTGCTCCATTACTTCGGCAGATGTTACGCCGCTTTCAGATCGGGCTGTTCCGGCAATTTCGCCCGTTACATCATCATACCGCTCTACAATCGAATCGACTTTCTTTAGTTTTTCAATAAAAAGTGTTTCCATCTATACTACTCCATTCTCCACGTGGTAATTTTTTCCAAAATGCGCTGAACTTCTTGACGGTACCCGACAAAAAGTTCTTTTTTCTGCTTATTCGCTTCTACCGATTCTTGTTTTTCCTGCATTGCTTTTTCAAATTCCGCTTGCTGGCTCTGCAACACCCGCTGATACTGCTGCTGCACCTGCGTAATCATGCCGCCGACTTGCTCCTGTAAAAGAGCAGGCAGTTGTGCCCTCAATTTGCTTTTTATCTGCGGGAATACTTCCCCAGTAACCTTTGCCCGCACCTGTGATTCTCCGGTATCTTGTTGTGTCTTCTGTCCAAAGAGCGACATAAGCAAGGGAACGGCAGCAACAGCGATACCCAAAAGAGGGTTTATAACCGTTGCTACCACCGATGTTGCCGTCGTAATCGTACTGCCGATTGTGCCGGTCAGAAGAGCGCTTAAACCTCCGATAGCAGTTCCGCTGAGCAGTCCGCTCATCGCTTTCGGCAGCTGCGTACTTGCCGTACCGACAGCCATAGGCACCGATTTAAACACCTCTTGTAATCCGCTTACAATGGTATCTGCATAGTGTAAGTCTATATCCATTGTTTTAAACACTTCTGACAGGTCTTTCACGGAATCGGAAAAATCCATAACAATACTGTCATTTGCTTCCTCTACACGCCGTTCCAATGAAGAAACAAGGGATGACCGTATAATGTCATTTAATAATGACTCCGCCCTACCGGATTGCGACATAATTGCTGAGGTAATTTCATCGGCAGAACTGTCAAGCGCTTCTGTAATATCCCGTAAAATGTTGTTTACCATACTGCCGGAATATTTGCTTTTCATGTGGCGGATATCTTGTTCAGCTGTCGATTTAACTCTTTCGATACTGCGTTTCAGTTCATCTTGAGCGCTTTGAATTGCAGAAGCTTCCATATCAAAGGCTTTTATGCGGTAGTTAAGACCTTCAAGCACTGTGTTGGTGCATTCATTCATTTGCGGATAGTAAAGATTTTTCAGCAAAGCATTGCTATCTATCGAATGGAGGCATTGTAAAACGCTGTCTACCGAGGTGTTATTAATTGCTTCAATATGAAAGGTACCGCCGAAGGTATCTTGCAATATATCAGTACACTGCTGTTTTACCTGTGCAAGTTTTTCTGACCGTTCGAGATCGGCGTTTGAAAGAAAAAGTGAAAATTTTCTGCCGCTTGCGTGTATTTCATCCAGACGCTTCAACAATGTACGGGAAACCGTACCGTCTGAAATTTTTGTCAGTACAATATAGTACAGTCCTTTATCAATGTATTCGAGAATAGCCTTATTATGATGTTCCATCGGTGCATCAAAGCCGGGCATATCAACGAGGATGAGCGGTTCAAGCTCCTTCAACTGAAGGTTTTTGATATATACTCGTGCAAACCGATATTGCTTAGCATCTTCGGTTAGTTTTTTCATATCGAATAGTACATAGCGGTGTGCTGTACCGTTTTCCGTTATCCCTTCCGCATATTCTTCCCCCTCAGTGTAATGCATTTCGGTTGCAAGCGAGGTTTCCGGAGTAATACCGGTCGGCAATAAATTACTGCCAAGCATGGTATTGATCATTGTTGATTTACCGGCGCTGAATTGTCCTATAACAGGGACAAGGAGCTGTGTTGCTGCAACATTTTTTTGAACTGCCTCAATGTTATTCACTTTTTCTTGTGCCAGTTCAGCTTGTTTTGAATACGTATGCAAGGTATTACATACTTCAAGAATTTCCTCTTGTGCTGGAATCATTCTATTGCCTCCTCTTATTTAGAAAACAGGATAGGATGTCTCAAAACCGATTATGTTCTGAGCCTCCCCCTCATCATATCACAGTTACGCGACAAGTCCTGTCGTTTTATTTCAAAATCTTTAATATCTAATGGTATTACAAAATCAAATAAATATATCTATTAGATATTTTTATAATAATTTTAGACGCTCATTAGATATTTGTCAAACCCTAATCCTATTGGGAGAATAACTAATCCGGAGGAATACAGGAATGACAGGTGCAGATGTACGGACGATCCTTGCAAAAAGAATCAAAGAGCTGCGGAGCGGAAAAAACTTTTCTCAAGCTCAGCTTGCGGAAAAAGCTGATATCTCAATTCCTTTTTTAAGTGCAATAGAGAGGGGGACAAAGTGGCCCTATCCGGAAACGCTCGCAAAACTGGCTGATGCACTGGATGTTACTATTGCAGACTTGTTTCTCTCCGACACACTGCAGAAAGACAGTACCCCTGATGCAGGAGAAATGTTGAAATTTGTTCTTGAAAAACAGCAACAAACATTGACGGATATTTATGAACATTTTTTTGGTTTCGCTTCACCGCAAGGGGATGACACCGGCGTAATACTTTAAAAAGTGTCCTCTAAAATGTAACAGGTGAAGAAACATCAGTTTGTTATTCGTACTGCGGGGTAATGCGTACAAGCTGCATCTAATATGAGGGTATTAACTCTCAGTATGAATCAATAAAACCGATCCTGCGGAGTATCGAAGTAGCGGTACAATGCTTCCGGCTGATATACGCCTTTGTCTGTTACAATACCGCGGATGAGGTTCGGAGGCGTAATATCAAAAGCCGGATAGATGGCTTTAACGCCGGGGAAGGTATGCCGTATGCCGCGGAATGAAAGCACGTCGGTAGGATCACGCTGTTCAATGCGGATATCGGCAATAGTTTGCTTATCTGCATCCGGAATACCCGTTACATAGTAGGGAATGCCGAAGTGTTTGGCAAGTAATGCAATTTGGAAAGTACCGATCTTATTCGCGATATGTCCATCTTGAGCAATGGTATCTGCTGCCGATGTAAAAAGATCAATATGTTCATGCTGCATAGCGTATGCAATCATATTATCGGTGAGTACCGTAGTTTCAAAGCCCATGTCGGCAGCACAGCTTGCAGTCAGTCTAGCTCCTTGTAGAAACGGTCTGGTTTCGGCGCAAAAGAGCTTAACGGGATTGTTATTACGGCGGGCTGCTTTCAGCATCATACCCACAATCGTTTCACCAAAGCATTGCGTCAGAATGCAGCCGCCTTTCGGAAATAATTCCGCAAGGTATGTACCGACTTTTTCCATTATTCCGTAGCGCCGGTTGAGGGAGAGAAGGGTTGCATCAAAGATAGCTGTGGCTGCATCTGTTCCCGCATCCAAGGCTGTACGCGCAGCAGCTAAGCAGCCTGCTGTAATCTGTCCCATCCGGTTCGCTGTCGTTGGGCGGGCTGTGCTTAAACCGTGTGCGGCTTCTTCTAAAAACCGGAGCTGCTGCTGTTGCGGTTTTCCCCGTATCTGATACGCTGCAAGCGCCATCCCCATACCGGCAGCAGTGTAGGGACCGGCGCTTTGCGTTACCATGTCTGCAATCGCCTGGCGTACCTCTTGCCACGAATAACAGGTAACGTAGACGGTTTTTTCGGGATATATGCGCCGGTCTAATATCTTTACAAAGCCTTGTTCAAACCATGCAACATTCTCATACCGCAATAAAAAGGCTAATCCTTCATCTTTTCGTTCCATTTTTATCCTTGCACATTTTATCCTTTCACAGCTCCGGCAGTTAAACCGCTGATAAAATGCCTACTCATACTGAGGTAGAGCAAGATAACGGGTACCGCAGAAAGGCTTAACACTGCCAGAATCTTAGACCAGTCGGTTAGATATTGTCCAAACAGCCGAGTAACCCCAAGGAGCAGGGTTTTGGAACCTTCGTCTGTGATAAAAATAAGCGGGAACCAAAGATCATTCCAAATCGGGACGAGGTTATAGATACACACGGTTGCGATAGCAGGGGTAATAATCGGAAAGATGATTTTTCTAAAAATCGTCATTCTGCCGGCTCCATCAATAACCCCTGCCTCAGTTAAATCCCGCGGAATTGATCCGATAAATTCAGTTAAGATAAAAACGGCAATCGGGATTCCCATCGCGATATAGATAGGATATAACCCGGCAATGCTATTCAATAGCCCCAGGGCTTTAATCATTTGCAGCAGGCGTATACTGCCTATCTTAATAGGCAGCATCATTCCGGCAATAAAGAAGATATAAAGAAAGCCGGTGATTTTATTTTTTTTGTTGACAAGCGCATAAGCAGCCATTGAGCCGAAGACAATAATAAAAATCAGCGACCCTACCGTAACTAAAAAGCTATTGGCAAAATACATTAAAAAATCACCGCTTTGCAAAACCGACCGGTAATTTTCAAATATCCACTTTTTAGGCAGCGAAAAAGGCGCTTCATAAATATCGTACTTGGTTTTAAATGAATTAATGAGCATTGTCCATATAGGCAGCAAAACAATGACCGACCAGATTGAAAGTACAACATGGTGTATGGTAAAGCTCATTTTTCGTGATTTTGACATGCAGCATCTCCTCTCAAACATTGTATGCATGATACAGTGGGTTTTCCTTAAATTTAGTTGCGGTATCACTCATTTTTCGATCGAGTGAGCTGCAATACCATCATAGCGCCGATGAGCAGCATGATAAATGTTACCGTTGCAATAGCCGAACCGATTCCCGGATTAGGGATTCCTACGGGGTGCTGTCCTGCAATGCCAATCCGGTAAAAGAGGGTTCCCATAATATCGGTACTGTACTGAGGCGCTCCATTGGCATTTTCCATTGCAAAAATAACATCAAATGCGTTAAAGTTATTCACAAACGTAAGAATAGCGACAATACCGATAATCGGCAGAATCATCGGCAGTTTTATTTTAATAATTTTCTGCCATCCATTTGCACCGGCAATATCTGCTGCTTCTATAATCTCATACGGTATGGTTTGCAGCGCTGCATAGAACATCATTGTCGGAATCCCCATCCATTGCCAAGCTGAAACCAGTCCGACGGCAGTCAGTGCGGTATGTTCATTCCCCAACCACGGCTGAATGAATGATCCGCAGTTTAATGCATTGAGTAATACGGCAAATGCCCCCCATTGCGGATTGAGCAGGAGCTTCCATAAGTAGCCGGTAATGAGGACAGCAAAGGTTACCGGTAAAAAGATCACCGTTTGATAAAAACGGGAGGCTTTAAAATCTTTTGATGCCAGTAACAGGGCAAAAATAACGGCAAGGCAGTTTTGCGCTACCATGTGAATAAGAAAGAAATACCATGTATTTTTGAAAGCTCCCCAAAAACGCTGTGAATATTCTTGATTGGTAAAAAGGTCAATATAATTTTTAAATCCGATAAATACATTTTTGCGTGCAGCTGCATCAAAGGTAAAAAAGCTAATCCTGATAGAATCTACGAGCGGAAAAGCCATAAAGACAACATAGAACATCAATGCCGGTACTAAATAGAGGTACCAGCCTATAGCATACTTGTTTTTGATAGTCATTGTACATTCTCAATGAACGGCAGCTGCAACAATTCCGGATAAGTAAACCTGCTCGGAAACTTATCTTTGGGTATCTCTAAAACTGAAGTTTTTAGAGGTTCTCATGTCTAAACAGGTCTAGTGTTGATAGAACCGCCGCTCTTTTATAGATGCTAGAAAACAGGATATTTCCGCGAAGGCAGCTCCCGCTCAGGCGGGAAGGCGGGAAAACGCAGTTTCTGTAATACAGATAACCGCGTTCAGCACACATCCTGTGCAGCCTGTTTTTCTACAACAGCCGTTTACTCCGGCTTATACCACTGGGCAAGTCCGTCTGCAAGCGCATTTGCAGCTTCTTCAGGCGTTTTTTGTCCCTTCATAACCGCAATAACCCCTTCGTTCAACAGGTTATATCCGGAAGGTGTGCCGTTCATCAGCTTCGGCCATACAAAGCGGACATCTTGCCCCTTCCCTTGCAGTAAGCCATACAATTCTGCGCTTTGTGCATCCTCAATGGCGATATTTCCTTGAAACATCGGATAGAAGCCATTGGGCAGATATTTTGCAACCACAGCAACCCCTTCCGGTGTACACAGCCATGCTAAGAATGCCCGTGCTTCAGTAGTGTGCTTACCATTTGCATTCATTGCGATACCCATATCAACATGGAAACAGATTTCGGGAGATTTGCCTGCGGGCGGCGGAAATGCGATATTTCCCCACTTAAAGGGAAGGTCTTTAAAGGTATCGAGTGTCCATGAACCGTCTGCATACATTACCGCCTTACCGGTAGCAAATAATGCGTTTGAGTCATTGTAGGTAAGCGCTTCAAAACCGTTGGGGCAATACGGAGCGATATCCTTCATTGCTTGAAAGGCTGCGATCATATCAGCATCATTGAAGGGGCGTTTACCTTGCTCATAAGCCATACGGCCTTGCGCGCCGCCGATAAAGTTAGGTAACAAGCCCATCATAAAGCATTCGTTAATATCCCATTCATCAGCTAAGCCGTTTGCAAAGGGAATATACCCAGCCTTCTTTAATTGTTCAGATGCAGCGAGCAGCTCTTCCCATGTAGTAGGAATACTGATTCCTTCTTTTTCA
Source organism: Treponema sp. (assembly GCF_052169735.1). Lineage (GTDB taxonomy): Bacteria > Spirochaetota > Spirochaetia > Treponematales > Treponemataceae > Treponema. The sequence continues at coordinate 6,381 of NZ_JBQNBW010000007.1, read as the reverse complement.
AAGATATCCTTGTTATAGAAGATAGTTTGTGCAACAGCTGCAACAGGAACTCCAAAGGATTTTTTATCTTTGTTGCGCCATGCATCTTTACTGCTTTCGCTAAAGTGTTCCTGTAATCCGGGAATATCCGATACATCGGCAAAGAAGCCTTTATCAAATAATTCCGCACCGGTTGCATACGAGCGGGCAAACATAAGATCGGGACCTGTACCGTTATCAAGCTGTAGGCGTAACGAAGCATTATAATCAGGCGGGTTAGTCGGTTTAAACTGAATCAGGACACCGCTGATCTTTTCGTATTCGGCAAGTAATTTTGTCCATGCCTCTACATCATCAGCTCTCCATGAACCCATTGTTAACACAATTTTTTCTGCTTTAGGGGCTTCTTCTTTTTTTGCGCAGCCTGCGGCAATCACTACTGCTGCAGTCAGCATAAGTACACCAATTCCGGCTGCTATGATTTGTTTTTTCATTGTCTTTCCTCCTCAAGAAATACAATAGGGCATCTCTAAAAACTCGGTTAGATTTTTAGAGATGCCCGACGAGTCTTTTTGATAAGTCTTTACATGGTTATAACTTATCAAAAAACATCGCAAAAGGAATCTAAGGAAAACCTCTCAAAACTGAAGTTTTGAGAGGTTCCCAATAAACCTATTCGAAAACACAGTTATCGAATAGGTCTGATCTCATCTATTAGTATACCCTGATTTTTTCTCCTTTGCAAAGAAAAAGTTCAGGCATTCTTGAGGAAGATGAGGACGCTTTATTGCGTTTTTTTTGCGTTTACTTTTTCCATAAAGCGGTCAATAGTGATAACAGCCCGTTCGTGGGTACCGCTGCCGATAACACCGCATTCATCACGGGCTTCTACTTTGAACGTTAAAAAACGTCCGTTGTCACTGATGCCGGTTAATTCGGTATGGATAGATACCTTCATTCCTTCGGGAGTTGCTGCGGTATGGTGCACATCAAGATATGTTCCCACAGTTGCCTGTCCTTCTGCTAAGTGAGGCATTACACTGCGCATGGCAGTACCTTCCATCTGGGCAATCATAACCGGGGTAGCAAACACCGCTACCGTGCCGCTTCCTGCCGCACTTGCAAGCATATCTTTTGTAACAATAAACGAATGATCTCCAATAAGTCCTACTTTCATATATATTCCTTTATGCTTCTGAAAAAGCGCCCTCTAACATCTCATCGAGTTTTTAGAGGGCTTCGGTTACTTGTGCATCCGGCTTAACTTCCCGAACGCACTGAATCACCGGCAGGGATTTTTGTTTGTTTACTTTGTTGATTCAGCAAGCGTTTCGGCATTCAGCACGCGAATATTGTTTGCAGTATCTTGCACAATCAGCCCTTTTTCCGTAAGCCTGATTGCAGTATACGGCAAGACAGTAACTGTTGACCGTGCCTTAACTTCAAGGTTTTCATCAAATCGTGCAAGAACGTATTTACCCGATTGATCTATCACCGCATAGCAGCCGTTGTCAGCAGGAACGAGCATACTCTGTTCTGCAACAGAAACCGTAGCTTGCTTTGTCATTTCGAGGGTACGGGGGTTAATAGAAACCAGTGTAATCATTTGATTGCCTCCCTTTGATCCGGCAATCGCAATCAGGGATTCTGTTCCTTCTACGAGCATCCGTCCGCGTACTGTATTCAGCGAGGATGTTTTGAGTGATTTTTCCGTCCGTAGATCAAGGAGAACCACCTCAGCCAGCATTGTGTTCGGGTCTATAATTTTGAGTGCTGCACGCGGCATAGAGGAGGCAAACACCGCTTCATCCTGAGCTTTCCGCTCTGCACGCTTGTCTTCCAGTATTTGCCGGGTATCAGCTGCAATATCTTTCCGGTCACTTTGGGCTTCCTGTTCTTTTGTATCGGCAAACTGCTGTTCGGCTGCGACTTCTTTTTCCTTTGTCTGTGCTTTTTGACCGGCTTGATCAGCTTCTTTTTGCTTTGCGGCAGCTTCTTTCTGCTTTGCAGCGGCTTCTTGATCTACCTTTTTAGCATCGCTTGCTTTTTCAGCAGCTGTCTTGTTTTTCTCAGCTGCCTTTTGCTTGGCTTTTTCTGCTTCCTGCTGCTTTTTTTCAGCTTCGGCAGCCGCTTTACGGTTGTTGGGATCTTTTTGAGCCTGTTTTTGAGCTGCTGCTGCTGCTTTTTCGGACTGAGCAGCCTGTTTTTTTGCAGCATCCGCTTCTTTCCGCGCTTTTTCTGCATCTTTCTTTGACTGTTGTGCAGCAGCTTTGGACTTATCAGCATCTTTTTGTGCGCTTTCAGCCTCTTTCTGTTTTGTTGATGCATCTTTCCGTGCTGCAGCTGCATCTTGCCGAGCTACATCCGCACGCTCCCGAGCAGCATCACTTTCACGCTCTTTTAAGTCTATCATGTCTTTACGGGTTGCAAGGTCTTTATCATCCTGCTCCCTCATTTTTTCGACAACATTTTTATCGGAAATAGACGTGGTGTCGATGGTACTCAATGTACCGCTGTATTTTTGATCGGAAAGCGGAATAACAATCTGCGTTTTTCCCGGCCATTCATCATAGCGAAGCGCAAGACCTACCTTATCAGCTGCCAGGTTCTTCAATACGACCGCCTTGTACTTAGCTTTAAAGGTTTCGAGATTACCCCGGTATACTGCGTTATAAATTGTTACAAAATGAGCAATGGTCTTTGCATCTTTTTCAGAATACCCGTAGGCTGCCCGCAGGTAGCCGGCAATGATAACTCTCAAGTTTGTAACATGATCCACCCTAGCTCCGCTGCCGATAATCAAAATATCTGCATCAAGCCCTGCTGTAACACTGGTATCTACTGCATGGATAACCGCATAGCGGTTCATATCTCCTGCCCGTCCACGCTGGGCAGCTCCGGCAAGCGCTGTTCCTATTGCTGCAATGGATTGCAGTGAATCAATTTCACTATGCGGTCCCGTATAGTTGATAAATTCAATCGGGGTGTTTTCAGCTTGTCTGAGTTCGTTTTGATCAACTTCGATAGCAAATACCGCGTTCATCAACGTAAATGCACAGAGGCACATAAGTAATCTTTTCATTAAACAACCTCTCTTTATAAAGTTTAATGCAGATGAGCATTGTTAAAAACTTCCATTTCAAGCAATGCCCAAAGAGGAACCTCTAAAATGTCTGGTTTTAGAGATGCCAAAATATAACTGCAAGCGGTTCTTACAACACCGCTTTGTTATCCACCGGTTCTTATTCTACTATAGTTTGAATTTTTTGTCTTGCATACTGCCGCAGACTTTCAGGATAGGCTCCGGCTGCAATGGCAAACAGGGCTTTCATTGCCCCATCGGCAGTAGTTTTATCACCGTATTTCGCTATTTCGGCTAGAGCCTCGCATGCCGCATAAGCCGGCGCAAGCTGCCGCACCCCGGAGCGCTTGAGCAAATCTTGAATCGTTTGAATCGATTTTCCATCCGGATCCGCGGTGATAGAGCCTAATGCCCGGATAATCCCGGTTGCGAGTACCGGCTCTGTAGTACGCCGTGCAGCCTCCAACAAAACTGGTCGGTATGCAAGCGATTCAAATTTTCCGAGAAGTTCCGCAGCTTGCGCCTGTTCATACACAGTAAAATTATATGGGAGTACTGCCGAACGCTTATTGTTCAGCAAAATGATTTCCAGTACGGCTGCATCTGCGGTTTCTTGCTGATATGCCGTATCTTGGGCTATTGACGCTTCGATACGGGTGAGCAGGGCTTCTGTGTCGCCGTAAGGAACAAAAAACGGAATAGCCTGTGTCCCGGCAGACGCTCCCGGATGAAGAGCCTGCGGGGGTGTACTGTGTTCCGTTTTACCGGCAGATACGGCAGAGCGTTCTTGAATCGGGGCTGTTTTGAGTATCTTTGTATCGAAATTCCAGCCGCTTATAACCCAATCGTCTACTGTAATGAGTATTCCCCCCGGCGTAATAACGGGCAGAAACGGTGTTGCGGCAAGTTTTTTTTCCCGTTTTATGGTTCCGTTACTGCCGACCGCTCCGACAAAGCCCTTACACGCAAGGTAATAATCTCCGTCAGCTTTGATGCAGTAGAGCGGAAGTGTGAGTGTACTGCCGAATGTAAGGAGCTGTAGTAAAGAGCCGTCTGCAAGTGACCGCAGCTGTACGGTGCCGTTGGAATAGGCACACAGCACCTCATTACCGAATACGTGTACACATAAGGGGACTCCTTCTTGAAAATGCCACACAAGTTGTTCTTCAAGACGGTTTACCGTATTTTGTGCAGAAGATGCAGTGAGTGCGGTGCGGTAATAGGAAAGCAGTCCTTCACTGCCGATGATGTAGCCGCCGGGAGCTGCTGCAAGGACGCTTAACCCATTTTTTACAGCTCTTGTACTCAGCGGTTCACCTGAAGATGAGATCATCAAAACCTCTCGATTGATTAACGGCAGCGCCAGCACCCCTGATCCTGCTTCACAGAGTTGTTGCGCAGGAGCTGCCGGCAGTTGTAATTGCTGCCGTATCTTTCCTTTTATAGAGATACAGTAGAGCGAGGTTTGTGTCAGTACATATATTCTTCCGTCTGCTGCACTATATGGTGCAAAAAGTACCGGCTCCGGCAGCTTGAGCGACCACAGATATATTCCCTGACCGGATACTGCCTGCACCTTACCTGCTGCATCTGCAACAAGAAGTACCCCTGAAGCCGTAATCGAGAGGAAGGGCTTGGCTGTCCGTTCAAGGGTACGCCGCCATACAAAAGACCCGGCAGTATTCAGACAGTTGAGTGCATGGTCGGAACTGAGCGTATAAAACTGCTCGCCATATACCACCGGATCGCAGCGCGTTTCTCCAGCCATAACAGCTGACCATTGAGCTTGTTCGTTTTGTGCTGTCTGTGCAGCCGCGGCTATAGTACCGAAAAGGCTTAGTGTCAGTCCTAAAAAGGCTGCCGCATACTGCCGGTGCATCTTCATCGTATAAAAATCCCCATAAGCTCGCAGTGATGGGTCTGCGGGTAAAAATCAAAGAGACGATACTGGGTAAAACGGTACCCCATGGCTGTCAATTCTTTTGCATCGCGGACAAATGTCGCAGGATTACATGAAACGTAATACAAAAGAGGAATAGCTGCCTCCTTTAGATAGGCAATAACCTGTGTATGGAGTCCCTGCCGCGGCGGGTCGATTACCGCTGCATCATAGTGCAGCCGGGCTGCCGGAAGCGTATTCCAATGCGCATCAGATACTGCATGAAAAAAGCATCGGCATGAATGGTTCCGTGCTGTAATAATCCGCTCAAGATTCTTTTGAGCAGTATGCATAGCCCGCTCATTATGCTCTACCAAATGGATTTCTTGGGCTTTTCCTGTTAAAAAAGCAGAAAAAGTGCCGACTCCTGCATAAAAGTCGAGAATCCGAGTACATTCCGGTAGGCTTGTTATGCAGTCAATGACGTTTTCCAGCATACTAATATTAGATTGAAAAAAGCCGAATACGCTAAAGTTGAGTACCGTGTTATGCACCCGCGCTGCTGCATCCGGATTGAGCGGACTGTACAGGCTGTCCTGCGCAAAGAGATGATAGCGGTCTTGCTCTTTTTTATTTCGGTGCGGAAAGAGGGTAGGGAGCTTGCCGTGCTGCAATACGCGGCGGAGCGCCGGTACCGCAATAGGACAATCCTGTACCGGAATAACAGTGTTGCTTGCTAAACCGTGCATCCCGATGGTGCCGTGCTTATCCGCATGGAATTGGAAGCGGTTGCGGTACTCCCACGCCGACCCTGCAACAAAAACCGGCGGCTGCTCGGCAGTTACATGCGCACGGGTAAAAAGTTCCTCCACCATCGCTTGTCTGATAACCTGCTGGTACTGCTCCTCCGCCATCTGGAGGTTACAACCACCGCAGCGTCCAAAATAAGGGCAGGGCGGAGCTATCCTATGCGGGGAGGGCGTGAGAATCTTGTTGATAACTGCTTCATTATAATCGCGCCGGCTTTGCGTAATGCTAATGTCTAGCTTCTCCTGCGGAAGCGCAAAGGGGATAAATACTGCCTTGCCCTCTACCCGTGCGAGGGCTTTACCGCCGAATACTATCTTTTCTGTTGTAACATACACAAACAGCAGTATACAGAAAACGCAGCTGTGTATAAATGCCTGCCGCATATTGCCTGCGGAACTCAGTTTTTGCCTAACACTGTCAAGGCTTCCGCATTATGAAAATGCCGGAAACGTTTTATCATCATTAATTCAGTGCTTCTACTTCCTGTACGGTTAAGCCGGTTGCTTTTGCGATATTGTCAATAGATAAACCTATCACAAGTAAGTTACGCGCTGTTTCGAAGGCTTTTTGCCGTGAGCCTTCAGCAAGACCGAGCGATTTACCTTCAGCAAGACCGAGCGATTTACCTTCA
>NZ_JBQNBW010000006.1:0-62306 GCF_052169735.1 Treponema sp. | reverse complement strand
CAAGAATGAAGCTGAAAAGCGATATAACGACCATCTCAGAGACACAATTCAGTGCAGGGGTTGAACGGGGTAAATCCCTTGGACTTGCTGAAGGTAAATCGCTCGGTCTTGCTGAAGGTAAATCGCTCGGTCTTGCTGAAGGCTCACGGCAAAAAGCCTTCGAAACAGCGCGTAACTTACTTGTGATAGGTTTATCTATTGACAATATCGCAAAAGCAACCGGTTTGACCGTACAGGAAGTAGAAACACTGAATTAATGATTCGTGCGAAGGGTTAATCCTCACATGCAGCGCCGAGGTATGTTGATTATAAAAAGTTTCTAGCTTTTTATAATGCGGAATCCCTAGAGTTATTATGAGAACGAATATTGTTCCTTAATAATCATTGATACACCTCATACAAATATTTTAGACTATGAATTAATCTATAATAATTTTGTATAGAAAATAGATTTCCATTAATGCACAATGATAGGGATTTTGACCCATATAGAAGAAATTTTAGGACTAATTGTTAAAAAAACTGATTTGCAATCCGTCTTAACAAATGTGCTAAATCATTTCCTTACAGAACAAGCCGATAGGTTTGATGTTTTTAGAGGTTCGCTATCATCATATAAAAAATATCATGGAAAAAAGATATGGATATTGAAACACTTGAGTTCCGTGCTGCCTGTTTGCAAGCTGCGCGGAATTTTTTTATTACACATCACTACTTAGAGTTGGACACACCGGCTCTTGCTCCGGCTTTGATTCCCGAAAGCTGTCTTGAGGTGTTCCGTACGGAATACCTCAAACCCTTTAAAACCGGTGCAGATGCTGCCGTTCCGCTGTTTTTGGTACCATCGCCGGAAATTTTTATAAAGCCGATTATTGCTGCACATGGCAGATCTGTATTTCAGCTGTCAAAGTGTTACCGTAACTGTGAATCCGTAGGACATATCCATAGCCCGGAATTTACCATGCTTGAATACTATACAATGCATGCAGATTATAAGACTTCTATTGCTGTTACCGAATCCTTTTTGCAGGAAATGGTGCGGGCGGTACGGAATCTGCCGCTCGCAGATACTGAACTCGGTACCATCCTTTCCAAACCGTTTTTACAACTTACTATGGACGAAGCTTTCCTGAAGTATGCCGGTTTTTCCCTCGCAGAAGCTGAAACAGCTCAGGAATTGGCTGTTCATGCAGAACAGCAGGGGCTTGGCACTCGCGATCAGTATGAAGCCTGGGCATGGGATGATCTTTATGAGCTGCTTTTAGTGCATTGTGTTGAACCCAATCTTCCTCCTGACATGCCGACTGCATTGCTGGATTATCCTGCACGGGTACCCTGCCTCGCCGGTGAGCGTACAGAAAACCGTACAACCACAGATGGGCACCCTATTGTATGGAGTACTAAGGAGCGGTGGGAGGTCTATGTGCGCGGAGTAGAACTGGCAAATTGTTATACCGAAGCGCGCAACGCCGATGAAATCAACCGGTATTTTGCGGAAGAAGCCGCCGCTAAAAAACAGCTTGCCCGGGTACCCCACCCTATTCCTCAAAACTTTGGCGAAATATGTGCAAGAATGCCCCCTTGTTCGGGTGTTGCAATGGGATTTGACCGCCTTATTATGCTACTCTGCGGGAGAAAAACGCTGATATGCTAAGAGGCATCGCTGTAGGCTGCAATAGACATCTACAAATACCTTTAAGAACACCATACCCAATACTTTCTGCATTGAGGCATGGTGTGTATGCTATTCCTGCTGATATAACCCTCTGCAACAAATAGAATGTAATTTTAATGCAGAATCCCTGAGTGATTTATCTTACCGGTGCTGTTTAGCAGTTACCGCTTTTTGATATACTTCAAGGTATTTCTTTGCAGAAGTATCCCAGGTAAAATCTTGCGACATTGCTTTCTTTTGCATTTTTTCGATATGTTCATGGCGCTTAAACCAGGTGTTTACCGCCCAATCAACTGTATTATAGATACTATCAGGGCTGAGAAGATCGAGGACAAAACCGGTACCATTGCCTGTTTGTTCATCGTAGTTTTGCACGGTGTCCGCTAAACCGCCAGTATTGCGTACGATGGGCAAGGTTCCGTATAAAAGTGAATACATTTGGTTCAGTCCGCATGGTTCATAGCGGGACGGCATTAAAAAGAAGTCACTTCCTGCCTCGATTAAGTGGCTTAAATTTTCATCATAACCGATATAAACTCGGAGATTAGGCAGCCGCTGTGAAAGGGCGCGTAATTCATCTTCACACCATCGGTCGCCGGATCCGAGCACAATCATTTGTAACTGAAGATTAGTGCAAAGCTTAAATGCGGCTCCATACGCAGGACCGAATAATTCAGCGATGCCTTTCTGATCGGTTAGGCGCGAGATCATACTGAATACCGGTATATTTTCATTTTGAGGCAGCCCCATCTTTTGCTGCAAGGCTTTTTTGTTTTCTGCTTTTTTACGCAGCGATCTCGAAGTATAGTTTTCCGGAATATGTTTATCGGTTTTAGGATTCCATACATTCGTATCAACGCCATTCAAAATACCGGTTAAAGCGTCTTTCCGGTAGCAGAGAATACCATGCATTCTAAAGCCGTATTCGATACGCTGAATTTCTTCGGCATAGGTCGGAGAAACGGTGGTGAGCTGATCAGCCGATAAAAGCCCTGCCTTTAAGAAGTTAATCCTATCCCAATCTTCAAATCCCGCATTATAAAAATACTTCCAATCAAGTCCTGTATCAGGATAATGACTTTTTCCGTAAATACCCTGATATCCGATATTATGGATTGTAAATACGCTCGCCGTATCTGCAAAATCCGGATATTGCTCGTTAAATTTAAGCAATACGGAAACAAGCGCTGTTTGCCAGTCATGCGAGTGCATCACATCGGGTATCCATTGCTGTTTTCTGCACACTTGAAATGCGGCGTGACATAAAATTGAGAAACGCTTGGGGTTGTCGCTAAAATCCGGCTCAAACATAGAACCATAGAGTCCATCCCGCCCAAAACTTTCTTCATGGTCGATAAAATAAACAGGAATATCCGAGTTAGGCAGCGCCGATTCAAAAACCTCCGTCCAATACTCCTGATTGCCTATTGTCACCCCCATTGCTCCGGGAATGGGAATTAAATCTTTTCTATCAATTTTATAATACCGCGGCATAACGATTCTGACATCATGACCGAGCTTCTGTAATGCATACGATAGAGCGGAAACTACATCCGCTAAGCCGCCCGTCTTTGCAAAAGGCACGGCTTCGCTCGCTATCATCAATATTCGCATTGTACAATCCTCCTTACTTGTAATTATAACACGGTATATTAAATTGTAAAAGGGCATTTACGGCAAACACATCGCGTGCTCTTCATCATCTTGAAACAGCCATACCAAGGCTTCATCAATAACTTTTGTTAATACCAGAATGTGAATAGTTTGCTTTTCCTTACTGGTATATTGTTTCCAATACTGCAATGAATGATGCTTGAGCTTTTCCTTTTCCTGTTCAATATGCTTGCAGGCTTCTTCTTTTGCTATGCTTAGATAATGACATAGCCCCGATGCAAGCAAATAGCTGCTGATAAGGCAGATAAGCGGTTCTTTTTTTGTTTTCATTAAAAGTGAAAATTTTGCTGCCGATTCGGGGTATTGTTTGAGCATCTGCAAAGAAAATGCGTTATAAAAATATATCCAGGGTGAAATATTCGGAAAAATAGAAAGCCGTGAGGTAAAATTGTTCAGTTCCTGATAGTCGCCTTCGATCAGTTTTGCAGCAGCAAAGCGAGTAGCAAACTTTCTGATGTACCGGGGTTTTTGTTCTTCTAGGAGATATTCCAGCCGTTTGAGTAGTTCAAAGTCGCCAAGCAAGATGCTAATTTCACAGAGTATTCTCACCTTTTTACGGGTAACATGCTTTTTTTCAAAAATTTCTGCTTCCAAATAGGCAGAAAGTGCTGTCCAGTCCTCTGCTTCCAGAGCTGTGATGAGTTTCCAGTTGTTAATAAAGAAAATATTGATTACTGTCAGAAAACAAAAAAAGAAGAGAATAAAAAGCCAATAGTTTTTCAAAAAACTGCCGATAAATTCAGTACCGGCTGTAAAAAAAGAAAAGGAAAACACGGTAAAGAAAATGGTTAAGAGAACGGCATTAAATATAATAATGAGCACTTTTAATTTCATGGAAAATCTCCTATAATCACTATTATATCGTTTACCTCATAAAATAAAAAGGTGAGCGGCATCGTTTTCGGGTTACCGCGGTATCACAGGAGCGTACGTAGGTGAATACATTAAAACTTTTAGAACTGAAATCTCCTCTTTATTTTACAGAAGATGTATATATCGATAAAAAGTTTCTGCTATTTACAGCAGAAAGCTGTTTTACAGAAGATATGAAGCGCCTTTTGTGTGATTGGCAGTTTACACTTTTGTATACAAAGGGTGAGGCTGTAGAAGAATTAGCTGCTAAAGAGGAAGCCGAACCGCAAGAGGACATTGCGGATAATAGAGTCAAAGAGAACCGCTCTGCAGAACAAAAGATGTCCGGAGAACAGGTAGAAAAAACGTATCGAGCATTTTTTAACTTTACTGCTGAAGTATATGCTACCTATCGGAATAGCCAAAGCCTTGATACGGAAAAAGTTCTGAGCAAAATGAAGGAACTGCATGCATTTGTACAGAATAACCGGCAGGCAATACTCATTCTTCAATCATTGATGCACTATGATGCAGACAATTTTTTGGTTACGCACTCGCTGCGGTCAGCAGTTTTTGCTATTGTGCTTGGAATTGAACTTAAGTTACAAAGTCATCAGCTCGTTGAATTGGCTGTTGCAGCCCTCATGCATGAAATTGGACTGATCCATATCTCAGAAGATATTTACTCACGCGCAACCGAACTTTCTGATGAGGAGAAGAAGTATTTGCATGTTCATCCGGTACTTTCATGCAAAATTCTCAAAAAAGCAAAATTCCCGCTTCCGATCTGTTTAGGTACGCTTGATCATCATGAGCGGGAAAACGGTACCGGCTATCCGCAAAAATTAACCGGAGAAAAGATTTCTCTCTATGGAAAAATCCTTGCCGTTGTTTGCTCCTATGAGGCAATGACCGGTCAGCGGAAGTATAAAAAGGCGGACGAACCCGCAGCCGGTTTACTGAATATATTACGGAAAGAACCTTCGCAGTATGATGAAGAAGTACTGCGCGCCCTTTTAAATTCCCTTTCTTTTTTCCCGATAGGCAGTTTTGTATATCTTTCAAATAATCTTGTCGGGCAGGTGATCGACACAAATTCCGATGATCCCCGTTTCCCCATCGTACGGATTATTGATAGGTCTGCAAAAGAGTTGTTTTCGGAGGCTATTAGAACCGGGATGGATGGCATCCGGATTATGCGCCCTGCTCGGAAAGAAGAGTGGATTGCTGCTCTAGGAAAAGGAAAAAAAGACTAAAGGTTCCTCTCATGAGAGATGATAAGGATGTTACCGATGAAATATTCATTTTCGCTTGCTGTTTTTCTGTTGTGTTTTACCGCCGTATGTACTGCATATCCTTCGGGAATGGAGTCACAGACTGTACAAAATTGGGAAACAGCCCAAGTCGATTCGAAAATCACTGTAGATTTACACAAAAGCGGCTTATATTTGCCCACCGACCGGACTGCTGCTATACGGCTTATTCAGCAAAACCGATTCTCCCTTTTAAAAAATGCGTATCTATCCGTTTTAGTGGATTCATCGCATCGGGTTGGCTCTTATCTTGCTGAAGAAAAAATATCGCTGAATGATGTTAATAATGTCATTAATACCGGTAAGAGTACACCTCCTGTATTGTCTCAAGAGCTGCAAACAGCCATTGTATACCATCAAAATTCCCTGCAAGAGTTGGCTAATCTGTTTGTCAAACATAATGCTCCGTATACACCCTCCTTCTTTCCCTTTGGAACAGCGAGTAAAGTATATACGGGTATTTTGATTGATGCACGAGGTCAGCTGCCGGTGCACGGCGAATACTCGAGCGAACAGCTCAATCCTTGTCTGTTTCCAAAAATCTGGAATAAGAATATGAATCTTATCTACGAGAAAAATATTATGGATCCTCAGCAGGCAAAGAAGCAGGGAATTGTATTCTATACGAGTACACTCGATGAAAGCCGGTACCGTGACCGTATCGGCACTGAACCGTTGCGGATTATTGCACGGGGGGTTTTTGGAGATAACAGGACGGATCCTATTATCAGTAATGATGATGCAGAACGTATTCTTGCTAAAAAAGAAAATATGGAACTTTTACGCCAAGGAAAAGTTGTTGTTATCTGTGACAAAGGTAGTCTGCAAGTTTCGCCCATATATCCGTTTATGGATGAACAGTTTTACTTTACATACCGTGATATAGAAAAGCTTTTTTTAGACCATGAACCTGAAAAAATTGCTGTAAAAGCTCCCGGAAATGTGATTAAAATTACGATGTATGATATACGGTTTGTTGCGGATTCACCTGCAATTCTACCGGATGAAACAGTCCGGCTTGACTTGATTGCTGAAGCTTTGAAACGGGTCGGTCCAAATACGCACTTTTTAATTGAGGGGCATACGGCAGACCTCAACCGCCCTGAATCGGAAAAGATACTTTCTCTACAGCGGGCTGATAAGATCGCAGAAGAGTTGGCAAAACGCGGTATCGAGGCACACCGGATGAAAACAGCCGGTTATGGAGCAACCCGTCCTATCGCACCCAGCGATACTGCTGAAAATAAGGCAAAAAACCGCCGGGTAGAAATTACTATTCTGAAAGATTAGGGTATTATCTGCAGGAAAAGCCTTGTTTTTAACTAATTAATAAACCTGTTCGGAAACTTCCGTTTCTGAACAGGTTACCTTGAAATGCGATGTTCTAAATCGTGCTATTTGCGCGATTTAAAACTCGTCGACCTATTCGAAAACGCAGTTATCGAATAGGTCTAATATCCGTGCATATCACTACGAATATATTCACTTCTATTCTATGAGGAGATTATGGTATGAAAGTAAAAAAAATACTGTTGCTTGCACTTTGCGCTGTGCTTTCTGTTTCTTGTATGACCGTTCCAAAAGAGGCAGATATTCAGGAAGATGCAACTGCAGCTGATTTAACACAAAAGGCGCAAGAATCCTTTGATAGCGGAAATTACCGTGCAGCGGAGTTTTACTACCGCTTGATTTTAAAGCGGTTTGCTGCTGATGAAAGCGCTTGTACTGCTGCCGACTATGAAATTGCCCATATTTATATTAAGCGGAAAAAGTGGCGGGATGCGTATACCATACTTGAAACGGTGTTAAGCAAATATGAAGGACAAACGGGTATGTATTTACCGCCGGACTACTATAAACTCGCAAAGATTGATTATGCCCGTGCGGCTGAAAAATTAGGGCTGAAAACCGGCAAATAACATCATATCCATGCGAAACTTATCGCTCAATACCGCCATCAAACAATGAACAAAATGATGTCCATTGTTTGATAGATGCGCAATGCTAGCAGCCAAAGTTATACCCCCCTCAAAATGCAACAGTTGAGAGAATGTCAATTCTCGAAGACTGTTGCATTGGTGCGCGGAACGCGCATACGTCAATAAGTGATGTTTGCGATGAGCAAACTCATCGGTTAACGAGGCTGCGCAATGTTAGCAGCCGAAGTTATACCTCCCTTTAAAACTGCGCATTAATGTTAGTTTATCGGTATACTCAAGGTCGCCTCCGACGGGAAGCCCGGAGGCAAGGCGTGTTACTTCTACCGGTAAATCCTGCAGTACCTTTTGAATATAGAGCGCCGTAGTATCTCCCTCGATAGTAGGATTTGTTGCAAGAATAACCTCTTTAACGGCTGCAGTACGTACCCGCTGTACGAGGCTTGCAATACGGAGCTGCTCCGGTCCTACACCTTCCAGCGGGGCAATAACGCCGCCGAGGACATGAAAGAGCCCGCGGAACTCTCCTACATTGAGGAGGGTATAGACATCCTGCGGCTGCTCTACCACGCAGATACACGAAGCATCACGGCTGGGATCACCGCAAATACTGCATGTACCGCTATCCGTAAAAGCGCCGCATACGGGACAGGGACGGATACGCTCATGCAGATTAAGCAGGCTTTCTGCCAAGCGTCGGGCATATTGCTGATCCTGTTTTAAAATGTGATACGCAAGGCGGGCAGCGCTTTTTTTTCCAATTCCCGGCAGTCGTGAGAAATTGTCAATTAAGTCTTCAAGTGCATCCATTAAAGCTGCAGTCCTCCGGTGAGAGAGGCAAGCGGTCCGAGCTTTTCTTTTAATGTATCTTTAATTTTTTCAACGGCATCGGTATGAGCTGATCTAATAAGGTCTTGCAGCATAGGAATATCACGGTTATCAACGACGATAGGGTCTAATTCAAGTTTAACCATTTCGAAGGTTCCACTCAATGTTACCTTTACTAAACCGCCTCCGGAAACTCCTTGTACCCGCAGTACAGCAAGTTCTTCCTGCATTTTCCCAAATTGAGCTTGCAGCTCTTTTGCATTTTTCATCAATTCAAACGGATTTATATTCATTCTTCACCCTCCTCCGCTTCTTCTTCAATATTTTTCTTTTGTATATCAATAATAGTCCCCTTAAAATTTCTCAGTACCATCTCTACCCGTGCAGGTACCGAAATTTTAGGCGCGGCTTTTTTTTCTATCAGTTCGATAGCAATTTCCAGAGTCTGTCCATAAAGAGCGGCGGCTTTTTGCGAAAGGAATTTCTTTTCGCGCTGCAGCTGCTGTGCCTCATACGGTGTATATACCGAGATGCACAAACGATCATCTTGTTTGTGCCAGTCAGCAGTTTTGCTCAGTACAGTTGCCAGCATCGCATGTTCTATCTGCAGCTGCTGAATAAGCACTTCTTTCAGTTCTTGGATGGTTTCCACCTGCGGTGTCTGCGGCACTTTTACAGGCTGTACTTCGCTGGTTGTACGTATCGGCGTTGCCGGCTTTTGTTCTTGCGCTGTAGTGGAAGGGAAGCCGGCGGTCTTCGCTGCAAAAACACCGCCGGTTTTAGGAAAAGGGGGCGCAGCTTCTCCTGTAGGAATAGTTTGCACACTTTTACTGCGTGAAATCGTGGAAGCATTGCCACCTGTGTTTTGATAACCGGTATCTGCATTGAACTGCCGGGCTGCATTCACGTTTTTTTGAGCTTGTAGGGGCATCCCTGACGCAGGATATGTACGCTGCCCTACCGGTGCCGGTATGCTGGCTCCGCCTGTGAGCATCGCTTGAGCTGCATCAAAGGCTTCTTTGAGTTCCCGTGGAGAAACATAGTCAGAGAGCCATGCAAGGCGGGAAATAGCTAATTCCAATTCATATCGCGGGTTAAGCGAAAACTTCATATCTTTAAAGAGCTGGAGAAATAGATAGAGCGCACGCTCAATCTGCTGTGCCTGCCAGTTTTGCAGTATCTCTTGCGGGAAACGTTCAACGCTCTGCCCAATCAGCGCTTCCTTTGTAATGCCATGCTGTATAAACAGGAGGCTGCGGAGATAATTCGTGCAGTCAACGGTAAATTGCTCTGTTGATACTCCATTTTGCAGAATCGTATCGAGTGTGAGCAGTGCCGCTGCCGCATCTTTTTTGACACAGGCAGTGAGTAATGCGGCAATAGAATCCGAACCTG
Organism: Treponema sp.; assembly: GCF_052169735.1. Taxonomy (GTDB): domain Bacteria; phylum Spirochaetota; class Spirochaetia; order Treponematales; family Treponemataceae; genus Treponema. Next base: position 52,632 of record NZ_JBQNBW010000006.1, on the reverse strand, counting down.
TGAGTCCGAGCGTTTTTTGTATCTTGTCGAAGGTTATATGACCGTCTGAAAAGGCTGCAACTTGATCAAAAAGTGTGTAGCAGTCACGAACGCTGCCAGTTGCCTCCCGTGCAATCCAATAGAGGGCTTCATCATCTGCTTCAATATGCAGTTCCGCAGCTGCATCAGCGAGGGCTTGTTTTAAGACTTCTACATCAACAAGCTTAAAATGAAAGTGCTGGCAGCGGCTTTTGATTGTTGCTGGCACCTTATGCAGTTCTGTAGTAGCAAAAATAAAGATAACATACGGGGGAGGCTCTTCAATAGTTTTTAGCAAGGCATTGAAGGCACTGGTGGAAAGCATGTGTACTTCGTCGATAATGTAAATCTTATATCGGCTGATATTGGGCGGAAAAAGAATTTCATCCTTTATTTGCCGTACATCATTGACACTGGTATTGGATGCACCGTCTATTTCAATGACATCGATACTCGACCCCATTGTAATTTCACGGCATGATGTACAGGTTCCGCACGGAGTTGCAACGGTTCCTTTTTCACAATTCAGAGCTTTAGCTAAAATACGGGCTGAACTGGTTTTGCCGCATCCGCGCGGTCCAGAAAAAAGATACGCATGAGCGATTTTTCCCGCTTCGATGGATTTTTGCAGCGTTGCTGCCACAAAATCCTGTCCTAATAAATCTTCAAATCGCTGAGGTCTGCGCCGCGTTGCAGTTACTTGGTACTCCATCCGGAAATAGTAGCATAAAATATCCTATATGGGAAGATATATTGTAACCGCAGCGGCAGCCTCTTTTATTCAGCCTCTTTCCAGTAGCTCATTCTGAACATACCGCATTGCTCAAAGCCGAGTTTTGTATAGAGTGCGAGTGCGGCGGCGTTCTCTGTCTTGACAAAGAGGGCAAAGCCGTGGGCTTCCGCACTATGGGTATTGATCAGATGAGCAACCGCTGCTGCCGCAAGTCCCTTATTGCGATATTCCGGCAGGGTATAGATGCCGCCGATCTGAAACCAATGCAGTCCTTGCGCATTGGTTCCCGCCTTAGCAAGAATACGCCCCTGAGATGAAACCGTATAGAGGTATTCGCTGCGGAGCCGGGAACGCAGGATGAGTCGGGAAACAGCAGGTTCTATTGACCGCCCGCCGTATGCGACTTCTGAATTGTCATAATCCAACTGGAGCGGAAGCAGTGCATCAATGTCCGCTTCCTGCGCCCGTTCAATCGAAAGCGGCGCTCCCAGTTTCCGTTCTGCTGCTTTACAAAAAGCCTCGCTGCACATTCCGGTATGGCGCATGAGGTAATAATCAACAGCGGCATCCAGCGCTGCTCCTGCGGCTTCCGCAGTTCCCACACGGTTTGCGTTCGCAGCTTGTGTTATGAGCTGTTCCAACACGAGTGTATAGGCTCTGCTGCCGATAACTGCGTGCAAACTCCGATACGCGAACCCTGCTCCTAAAAAAAAGCTGCCGAAGTCTTCACGTATATGCTGCGGAACATCCATACCGATGCAGTGGAGCAGGGCTCCGTTCGTGCTGAAAAGGAGAACTCCGCAGCAGGTCTTCTCCTGACGGTACTGATCCGGGCAAGCATACAGGAGCGCTGCCTTTTTATACCCCGCGGTGTATGCCGGGTACAGACAAAGCCGCACCTGCTGTGCCAAATTGACACAGCAGTATTCGTGCTGCTGCACGAATGCAGCCGCATCATAGATATTCGCTGGGGTACACAGCTCAAAGAGATAGTACATAACGCTGAAATGCTGCGGCGGCTGCGGCTTTGTCTTTCCGTCCGATGCTGCGCCCGCTGCCGAGCAGCTCCGCTGCCAACACATCATCCGCACGCAGGGAACCGAAGCCTGTCAGGAGGCGGTAGGGGCATATGCGGCAATAGAACGGGAGACCGGGCGCAGCTGCTGCGGGATTTGCCTCCGCTGCCGGATTCGTATCTGCTGCGGAATTCGTATTTGCTGCCGGATTCGGCTTGGCTGCCGCGTCAAGTTCCATCTGTGTATTTTGGGTGGAAACCGCATCGGTATACTGTTCTGCAGTGCCGCCGGATTCAGAGCCGGCAGTGGTACTTAATACGGCATCGGAAGTTGTAGTGTCCGTACCGACAGGATTGTACGCGGCGGAGTTTATAGCTCCGTCATCCGCATCGGTATACACAGTTTGCATACGCTCTTCGGGAATGGCAGGCAGGGGTTCTTCAGCGGAGAGGTTAAAAAACACCCCGGTAAAGGCTCCTTGATGCGCAGCACAGAAGTGTTCGGCAAGTGCTGTATAGATTCCTTCCGTATACAAAAAAAGCCGTTTGTTGCTTCCATAGCGGTTCAGGATTGTTTCGATACTATCTGAAAAAGCCGAACTGATGTGCGGCTCTGCTTCTTTGGCAAGATAGCGTGCGTCTTTTTTACCGATGATGCGGAACAGCCGGACGTATAAGTCCATACGGGATATGATGCGGTGAGGGGTTGTGTATAATTCCGCTACCGTATAGCCCTGATCTGCCAGCAGAGCGGCAATAGTTCCCGGATAACCGGAATCCGGATAGCTTTCCGTTACAATCACCAGCGCTTTTTTATCGGCGCCGCCTTGCCGTTCTATCAACCGCCCTTCAAAGAATTGCCGCTTTTGCTGCAGCCGCTGAGGTGTGTCTGTTGTTAAATCAATAGACCGTACCACGAGCTGATGCTCTGTTTTTGTGTGCGCTTCGGGGGCAAATCTGAATGCCGCATATACCATTCCGCAAAAAAGCAGCAGCAGCACGATACGGAATATAATAGAAGCAATTCCATAAAAATCATTAAGGACCCCTTGAAAAAATGCAATGAGCCGGATGATTTCAGACAAACAGACAATCACAACAAATAAAAACAAAAGCGCCGAAAAAAGCACAATATCCTGTCCAATAATGGTACAGATACAGACAAAAAGACTGATAAAGGGTAAGATAGGAATTGCTGTGCCTTTTTGTAAGTTTTTTGAAAAAGGACGCAGCAGCACCGGGAGTAAAATGAGCAGCACTAACAGCTGGCTCAATAAGAGATCAGTCATATTTCTCCTCAACTCAATGAAAATATGGGTACCTCTCAAGGCTGATGAGGTTCCTCAAAATGCATAAAAGGAGTTTTGAAACCATTGAATACGTCATCAACATCTAGCGCCGTTCCGCAGGTTTTTGCACAGGAACTTGCTCTTTCAGATATTCAATTTGATATACCGGAATCAAAAATCGCAGTATTAAAAGCAAAAGCGCCGAATAAACCGATCGTCGGACAGCTCCGTGCGGTTTCTGCGCTTGAACTCGGCTTAGGTATTCGGGACGAGGGCTATAACATTTTTATTATGGGAGCACCCGGAACAGGCCGCCGGACAGTTCTTTCTTCGCTGCTCAAGGACTATAAACCAAATACCGCTGACTTGCAAGATATTGGGTATGTGTATAACTACCGCCGTCCTTCCGAGCCTATTGCCTTGTTTTTTCCTGCGGGAGCGGGCAAAAAATTTCAGCATACGGTAAAACATACCATCGACTCGATTTATAAACAGGCTGTAGAGCTGGAAAAATCGGAGAGCTTTTTATCTGCAAAAAAGAAAGTGCTGGCAGCCGTCGATAGCGAAGAAAATTCCTTGCTTGCAGAGTTTGAAGTAAAAATGCTTGAGCAGGGATTTAAGCTGTTACAGATTAAAGAGGATGCAAATCAGTCCATCGACTTAGTGCCGATCATTAAGGGAAAAGAAATGCCGTTTGGGGAGTTGCAGGCCCTCGTGTCTCGGAAGAAATTTTCGGAAAAAGCGTTGAATAGCTTGCGGGAAGTATATTATGCTTCGCTTGATGAACTCAGTGATCTTTTTGCTATGTTGAAGCGGAAACGGGCAGAGTCTGAAGAAAAGCTCAAACAGCTGTATCTTGATTTATTAAAACCGATTATTGCAGCTGAGTTTGAAGCTCCCCGTGCGATTGTCGGCACCTATCCTGCAGAAACGGAAACCCAGCAAAAAAATAACGAAAAGATTATGGCGTTTTTAAAGAAAACCGAATCTGATCTTATTGCCCGTGCAGTAAGCTATGCGGTTCCTTTTAAGTCTCCGCGGCATAAGAAGGTATTTTTCGGGCGTTATGCAATCAATCTTATCTGTGAAAATACCGATGATACCCCCTACGTTATCAATGAAAACCAGCCGAACTTTGCTAATCTATTCGGCACGGTTGAAGGGCACGGAGATGATGATGACGGGTTGATAAACGGGCATCTCCATCTGCGCGGAGGTGCAGTACACCGTGCATTAGGCGGTTTTTTAGTACTGCGGCTCAAGGATTTACTGGAGGAAGAAGACTCGTGGGTGTACCTCAAACGAGTGCTGCAGTCAGGGCAAATTACCATACAGATGCCTCCCGCCGGTACGCATAGCCCGGCTCTTTTAAAACCGGAGCCTATTCCGGCGCGGTTTAAAGTGATTATCATCGGCGGGGAATATTCCTACGAGATTCTCTATCAAGAGGATCCTGATTTTTACAAGCTCTTTAAGGTTTGCGCCGAGTTTGATTCGGTTATGCCGTTGACGGATGAGAACCTGGCAGCGGTGCTTTCACTGATTGAAACCTTTGTGAAAAACCGGCATTCGCTGCCGTTCAGCGATTCAGGGTATGCTAAACTGCTTGCATATACGGTTGAGCTTTCGGAGAGCAGGCATTTAATCTCCGCTCAATTTACGAAGATTGCGGATTTTGTTGCAGAGGCAAATTACACAGCAAAAGCTGCCGGCTCTGACTGCATTACCGATGCGGTTATCGCAAAAACCATCGAGCGAAGGCACTATCTTTCTGCACTGCCGGAAGAAAAGTTTGCGGAGATGGTGCAGCTCAAGGAGATTTTAATTGATGCTTCCGGCACCGCAGTCGGAAAGGTAAACGGGCTTGCGGTTGAAGAGCGAGGCTTTCATACCTTCGGGATTCCGGTCAGTGTTACCGCTCAAGCCTCACCGGGTACTGCGGGGATTATCAATATTGAACGAGAAGCAGGACTTTCCGGAGAGATTTATGATAAGGCACACCTCATTATCAGCTCGCTCTTGAGGCAAAAATATGCACTAACTTTCCCGCTTTCCATTTCTGCTGCTATCTGTTTTGAACAGTCCTATGGGATGATCGACGGAGATTCTGCATCCTGTGCTGAATTTTTTGCCCTGCTTTCTGCAATCGGGAAGATACCGCTTAGGCAGGACATTGCGGTAACCGGCAGCTTAAATCAGCTGGGGATGGTGCAGCCGGTAGGCGGTATTTCGGAAAAAATTACCGGTTTTTTCGACACCTGTACAATACTCGGTCTCACCGGTACTCAAGGAGTGCTCATTCCAAAGCAGAATAAAAACAATCTTTTTTTACCGGAACGGGTGATCAAGGCAATCGCTGAAAAGCAGTTTAGAATATGGGCTGTTGGACATATTGATGAAGGAATCGAGCTATTAAGCGGGCTTGAGACGGCTACGGTTACAGCTGCGGTGTCTGCTGCATTGCGGGACTTTGCTGAAAAAGTAAAAGAATTCCGGAAGTAGAGGAATCGCAAGCCAGTTATGATCACCGTAAAGAATGTCAGTAAAATATATCGAGTAGCACAAAAAGAAGAAGGTCTGAAAAATGCTTTTAAGGGATTATTTCGTCGCCGTTATAAAGAAATTGAAGCCGTAGCTGATGTTAGTTTTGAAATACTGGACAGCGAGATTGTCGGATTGATTGGTCTTAATGGGGCTGGAAAAACAACGATATTAAAAATGCTGTCCGGTCTTATTAAACCGTCATCCGGTACGAGTGTCGTTAATGGTTTTGATCCCTGGAAAAAAGAAAACGATTTTTTAAGAACCATCAGCTTTTTAATGGGGAATAAGAGTCAATTATCCTGGGATATACCTGCCGTAGATTCCTTTCGATTGGAAGCTGCACTATATGACATAGCAAATGATACATTTGAAAAAACATTAGCAAACCTGTCTTCGCTGCTGCATGTGACGGAGTTACTTACTACGCCAGTCAGAAAGTTATCCTTAGGAGAGCGGATGAAGATGGAATTTATTTTGACCCTACTGCATCGCCCTAAAATAGTACTTTTAGATGAGCCTACTTTAGGATTGGATATTATTTCACAAAAAAATATTCGGAATTTTTTACGTGATTATCGGGATCGGGAGCATGCAATCATTATTATCACCAGTCATAATATGAATGATATTGATGATATTTGTGATCGTGTAATTACTCTCAATAAAGGTTCTATTCTTTATGATGGTGCCGTTGGTGCATTAAAAAGAAAGTATGATAATTATAGTATTGTAAAACTTATATTTGATAATTCTACCATTTTAGAAAACTTAACGGTTGCATTAAAAGATTTACCATTCGAGATGAAAAACCAATCAATAAATAAAGTAAGAGTAAAAGTACAAAATACCGCTATAGATTTAATTAAAACAAAAGTCATGAAAATAGAAGGAGTGCGAGAGTTTTCCATAGAGCCTTTATCGTTTGAATCAATTCTAGAGATAATGCTAAATGAGGAACAATGATGACCTTCTTAAAAGCAGCGTTAGAAATTAAATGGAGTGAAGCAAGGGTTTACCGTGAAAACTTTTTAATTAATTTTATAGTAGGACTCTTTCCGCTTGTAATCAATATTTTCCTATGGAAAACCGTTTTTACAGTAAGAAACGGAACCATTGGCGGATATGACTTACAAAAAATGATTACGTATTTCTTGCTTGTATTTTTTATTGACTGCCTTACCAGTGCACGAAGTGTTGCTGTTGAGTTATCAGAAACAATCAGAAACGGCTTAATAAGCAATTTTATCTTAAAGCCTATCGGTTTTTTTAGATATTATTTTACAATATTTGCAGCAAATAAAGTAGTTTACTTTGTAAATATATGTATTCCTCTTATATTATTTATAGCGTTGATGCAAAATTTTTTATTTTTTTATTCACAGCGAATCATTTTATTTGTTTTATCAACAATTTTTGCAGGAATTTTGCATTTTTTAATATATTTGATTTTAGGATTATTGACAGTATGGATAGAAGAAATAAGTTCGTTACTTGATGTATGGAAAAATATCAGCTTTTTACTTGCAGGAGGGGCTTTTCCTTTATCAATGCTGCCAAGTAGTGTTTTTACTGTCATATCCTATTTACCGTTTAAGTATATGTTTTTTACGCCAATCAATTTATATCTGGGAAATCTATCAGTACAACAAACAAGTGTACAACTTGCATTGCAAATACTATGGATACTCATATTGATGGCTCTATTTTCTCTGCTTTGGAAAAAGGCAATGCGCGATTTTTCTGGATATGGAATATAGGAGATGTGTGATGAAATACATTCGCTTATATGTATCATTTTTAAGAATTAATTTGATACGAGAGTTTCAATTTAGAGTACATTTACTCTTTTATTTTGTTACGATAAGTACCGGCTTGTTCGCTAATATATTATTTTATCATTTTCTTTATGAATCTATTGACACCATAGCAGGCTGGACAAAATATGAAATTTTTATCTTAGTTGCCACAGTGATTATTATTAATTCTCTTTTTGGAGGTATGTTCTTTTTTAACTTGATCCGGATACCCCAAAAAGTAAAAACATATGACTTGGATTATCTACTTCTAAAACCGGTGAATACTATTTTTTATATATCGTGCCGCGATTTTAATGGAGGGCTCTTTTTAGGCAGTTTTTTTGGACTCGGCTTATTACTGTATTCAATAGTAAAATTAGGACTTCCTATAAAAATACAACTTATAATCGGCTATATTTTCTTGATTGGATGCAGCGTTTTACTGTTATATTGTATTTTATTTTTTATGATTACATTTTCATTACGATTTGTAAAGATAAACGGCTTAATCCAAATTTTTTGGTCAATAGTAGGTATTGGAAATAATCCGCATTCGATTTATCCTACAGTAATAAATTGCCTTGGTGTTTCTATAATCCCATCAATTATCATTTATAATTTTCCGGCAATTGCACTCACAGAAAATCATATATTTTGGGGATTAAATTTAATCAAAATGTGCTTATTTGCTTTTGTCATTACGATTTTATTTTTATATCTTGTTATTCGTTTTTTTTATAGGAATTTAACGCATTATTATACATAAAAGGACATAGATAAGATGAGAAAAGATGTTGATTGCCGTACGACGATTAGTCAAATAGAAAATATTCTTGCTGGAATCGGTCTAACATATTCGATTATTGAAAGGGAATGGTCAATAGTAGTTCAATGCCTAAACATCCCAAATGTATTTAAGCCGCACTTTTTTTAGCTGCTGTTTTCCTGTATACCAGTGGAGGTAAGCCATCGGGATTTACCGTCGTTACACGTTTCGTGTTGTAATAAGCAAACGTGTATCTCCAGACGATTGTCTTGACTTCCTCAACGGTCAGTTTTGTCGTATCAAGCTGATATATCTTTTCCTTTTTCAGCGTCGCAAACCAACTTTCTTGCATGGGAGTCAGCGGTATGTCCCTCAGCAGTGCTGCGGTATTTTTAGAATTGACGATACCGGCAATAAATGATAGAATTAGAGATATGATAATAGTTTCTGCTGCAACGGTTTTTCTTATTACCAGCATAATCTGCTTTATCTTCTTCGGAGTGCAGGTTTTTAAGCATAAAAAAGACACAGGCGCGATCAATGGTTACAATAAAGGTTTACTCATTATCTTGCTTTTGTTTGCAGCAGCCGGTATTTTACTGCATATGGTATCCGCTCCCTTTGTAACACTTGCATTCAGTACTCTGTGTCTGCTTTTGTTGGCTGTAATTGCTTCTGCCGATTCCCTACACAAAAAAGAATATGCTGCCCTTAAATTACAGCTGGAGCAGGTACAAGAAGAACTTATTGAAGCGCGGCGTCCGGATGAAACCTCTTTGCGGGCAAAAGAATTACTACCCGTCGGGAATACTTTTTTGATTAAAGCTGCCGAGGCAATCCGCCAAAAGCCGGATATTGCGGGCATTTTAGGATTTATCAATAAAATTATGATTGAACGTCTCTTTGCAGACGGCGGTGTTATCCTTACAATCGGGGAATTTGAAGATGTGCTGAGCGTCAAGGCCTATAGCGGTAACTACCCTCCGCCGTATAAGCTACCGGATGATGTTCCTCATAAGCAAGATAGGGTAGCAACTAATTTTAAGTATGCAGAATTTCCCCTCAATAATTCCTTTTTTGGGGAAGCTGTGCGGTCAGCAAAGCCGATGCTGATAGAGGATGCACGGAATGATGAGAGAATCGTGGTGAATGGCGAGGAACCCTTCCTCCAGCCAGGCTCTCTGCTTACGCTTCCAATGGTGTATCACGACACTGTTGCGGGACTTATTTCGCTTGCAAGAAGCCCTGAACGGGATCCTTTTACTGAATCCGATATAGAAATAGGAGAAATATTAACAAGTTATGCCACAGCAGCACTTAAATTAGTATATGATCTGCAGGAAGAAACGGAACTGCATACGATTGAAAATGAGACGGATATTGCAAGCCGCATTCAAAAAATATTGTTGCCTAAGAAACTTATCGACACAACAAAGCTGAATTTATCGGTTTTATTTAAGCCGGCACGAGGGGTATGCAGCGATTATTATGATATCATCCAAAATCAAAAGGATCGGCTGTTCTGTGTTACGGCGGACGTTACCGGTAAGAGTATCCATGCCTGTATCGTTATGGCGATGATACGCTCACTTCTCTACCTTATTACCAATACTGTGCAAACAACACAAGGAGTTTTGGATATTTTGAACAAGGGAATTACCGGTAAAATTTCGATAGACCACTATGCAAGCGTATCGTTATTGGCGTATATTCCTTCGGAAAAATCAATTGAATATGTCAATGCCGGTACCCACTCCCTGTTACTGTGGAAGAATAAAACAAAAAAACTCACCCGGATTGAGCAAAAATCAGATCCTATCGGTGTTGACAGTAAGTCAGTTTATACAGCGAAGAAAATCCCGGTTGAGCAGGGCGATATTGCCGTGCTATTTACAGATGGTATCGTAGAAACACTGAATGAGCATGGAGAACCATTCGGGTTAAAAGCGCTTGCTGAACTGTTGGTTGATTATGCAAAACTACCGGCAAAAGAAATAACTGCGAAGATTGATAAGCAGATAAAGGCATTTATAGGTAAAACATTACCCCATGATGATCAAACTGTAATGATCATTAAGATAAAGTAAATACGGAGGAGAACCGAATATGGAGCTAAAAATTCGGAAAAACAAAGAGGTGTACATTATAGATGTGAGCGGCGAGATGGATTTATACAATTCGTATAAGCTGAAAGACCTCATTGCTAAAATGATAGAACGGCAGGTTAAATGTATTGTCCTCAATCTTGAAGAGGTGGAGTATATCGATTCTTCCGGTATCGGTGCATTGATCTATATTTGCTCAACCTTAAAGAAGAAGAACTTGCAATTATATATCACAAATATTCATGGTTCAGTAAAAAAGGTTATCGAATTAACAAAGTTAATGGGCTTTTTCCCTATAACAAATAGCTTAGAAGAAGCGCTGCAGAAATTAGCGGATAGTCAATAGGAGGAGCGTTTCTATGATCAAAGAATTACGTGTTGATGGAAAAGACCCCTTATTCGACAAAACCGGTATGCTGTATAAGGAATTTCCTTCGGATTTTCGGCAAATCCGTTACTTTACCCTATTGATTGTACAATCTGCTCCGCTGGAAATTAAAGGTATTAACCTTTTGGAACAGCAAATTAGTGAAATCATCAAAAATGCGGTAAAGCATGGTAATAAATGTGATCTTTCAAAAAAGGTAAAAATATGGTATGAATTTGACTCTGAGCATGCTCATCTTATTGTTGAAGATGAAGGTGAAGGGTTCAAAGACCTTGAGAAATGGAATGAGTTTAATAAAAAACGGCTCGAATGCTTGCATAATCAAGATTTTACCAATTTGGAAGCATACGTTTCTTTTAGAACAACCATGAGCGATGATAATGACGGCGGGAATGCGCTGTTTGCCGCACTCGAATATTGGAACGGCGGATTTATATTCGGCGATAAACGTAATTCCATTGCTATGCAGAAACTCTATTCTAAAAAACGGCATGGTATTGCAATAGAATAATCAAGACACCGAGTTGCTGCACCGGAGTATGATCGTTCTCATAGGTACTGCTGCCGCGGCTTTAATGCCCTCATGGTAGGTACAGAAAGCGGTATTCTGTATGAATTAAAGCCCAGGCATTTCGATGATATGATCGGCAAGGTATACTGCTTCATCTCGGTCATGGGTAACGTAGATTGCTGTGTACCGCATATCCTGTTGATGTTTTTTGAGTTCGGCACGGAGTTTGACTCTCAACGGAGTATCTAAGGCGGAGAGCGGTTCATCAAATAACACAGCGAGCGGCTGTACTGCAAGCGTGCGGGCAAGGGCAACTCGCTGCTTTTCTCCCCCAGAAAGACCTTCGATACCCCTCTTTTCCATGCCGGTTAGTCCGAGGCGCTCAAGCCATAGGGCAGCAACCCTCCTGCTTTCTCTTTTGGAACTTCCTTGAGAAATTAAACCATAGCCGATATTATCTTCCACAGAAAGATGCGGGAACAATGCATAATCCTGAAATACCATCCCGATACTGCGCTGTGCTGCCGGTATCCCGGTAATATCGATCCCGTTCAATAGTATTTTTCCCGAATCGGGAGGTAATAGTCCGGCAATCATTTTGAGAATAGTAGATTTACCGCAGCCGGAGGGACCAAGTAAGGCAAGGGTTCCAGCTTTCTTCACAGAACAGGACAGTGTGATACATTTTGTTCCTCGGTACTTTGTTAAATTTTGCAGACAGAGAAAATGCTGATCACCGCCCTTTTTTTCTCTAGTAATTGCCTGAGTATGCAAGGCATCCGATCGATTTGCCCGGTGGTGAAACAGCATCATACAGACTCCTTCACAGTATCTTGTACAAAAAAGAGAAATCCTGTTATCATCGCCAAAATAACCGCAATACCTGCACTTTCCGTAAAGCGGTATGAGCCTGCAAACCGGAACAACATCAGCGCTAAATTTTCAAAATTTGGGATATGCAGCAAAATCGGTAGAGAGGCATCCCCTGCACTGATAGCAAAAACGCAGCAAAATGCCGATACAATACCTGTTTTACATAAGGGAAGTACAGTACGGAAAAAAGCTTCACTGCGGGATGCCGACAGGATAAAAGCGGCATCAAGGACTGAATGCGGAATTTTAGCAAGACTCGCTTCTATTTGCGCCCAAGCAAAAGGCCACGCAAGCGAGCTTTGTGCAGCAATAAGCAAAAAGGGAGACGGCGCTGCATCGAGCCGGAGCCATCCTGAACCGATAACAATGGAAGAAACAGTAAAAGGCAAAAAAGGAAGGCTTTTCAACCAATGCAGCCGGGTGAAAACACTGATGGCGGCAAACAAAAGGGCTGCAAGCACCGACATTGCGGCTGTTCCAATACCGGTTTGCACTGTATTCTTTAGCGCATACCAAAAGGCTGGACGTTGTATAATCTGCTGCCATGCTTTCAACCCGGCATACTGCGGCAGACACGACTGCGCGGCTCCTCCGGTTGTAGAAAACGAATACGCAAGCAAGGAAAACAACGGTAATATTAAACAACAGCCGATGATGCAAACTAAGCAGCAAAACATGAGTTTTTCAAGTTTGCCGCATATACGGGTTCTAGTACGAAGGTATTGGGCATTGTCAGTATGATCGGCAGTTCGGCTCCGTAAATAGGCATACAGCCCAACAGCTGCTGCTGCAATCACTGTTTCAATTAGCGCAATCCAGGCTGCCGCCTGTGCGTGTATCTCTCTGCGAACGGTTTGATACAGCTCTACTTCAAGCGTTGTAACCCCGAGCCCTCCCAAGAGGAGGATAATCACAAAGCTGAAAAAACAGTACAAAAATATAATCACAAATGAGGCAAAAAACGGCACTTTGAGCGCCGGAAAAATAATTGTCCGAAAGATATGGAGGGGCGATGCTCCTAAGAGACAGGCTGCTTGCTCCGGTTCTTCCGGTAATTTTTCCCAGGCAACGGCAACAGTCCGCATCGTGATAGGGAAGTTATAAAAACTATGCACGAGCAGCACACCGCCCATCGAGTATAAAAAGGTACCGATAGAAACCGTATCCGCTGAAAACTGAGCTAAGAGGCGGTTCAGCATTCCGTTTTTTCCAAAAAACAGGATAAATGCAAGAGCAATCACCACCGGCGGCACACTCAAAGGGATTGCTGAAAGAGCAAGTAGAAACTTTCTGCCGAAAAACTTGCGGCGGGCACAAAAAAATGCAGCGCACAATCCGATGCAGCCGGCTCCTGTTGCAGATAGGAAAGCCTGCACTATGGTAAAGATAGCAACCCTCAGGATAGAACGCAAGGCTGTTTCGGATAATCCGGAGTTAAACACCGGCAGCACTGCTGCACCCATCGGGATAAAAAACGCCGCAAGCACTGCACAAAAGGCACAAGCACTGCTAATAATCAGCAGGTATCGGGTGTACCGCATCGGGGGTGGTGATTATTTACCGAGCACCGACATGATTGAATCTGCAACCGCTTCTGCTTCGGTTCCTGAAAGGTTTAAAGATTTTTCCGGCATCGGTACGCTTTTAAAAGATTCCGGCAAGGCTGTTTTTGTATTCACAGGGTACATCCACTGTGTTTCGGGCAATACTTCCTGTGCACTCTCGCTCAGCATGAAATCGACAAAAGCTTGTGCCGCAGCCCGGTGAGGCGCATTTTTTACTACACCCATACCTTCAAGGGCAATCATATTTCCTTCTGGAAAAACCAATGCCTGATAGCGGTCTGTTTTATCATAACGGATATGGTACGCCATGCTTGTAGTATAGCTTACAGCGAGCGGAGCTTCTCCAGCGGTAAAAAGTCCATACCCTGCACTCCACGAATGACTCATCGTTAAAATCGATGGGGCAAGCCGCTTCCAGTATGCAAGATAGTTATTTCCGTACACTGCTTTTGTCCATGCAGCAAAGCCTAAACCGGGAGCGCTGGTACGGGGATCCATGATAACAAGGCTCTTCGCGTATTCCGGTTTGGTTAAGTCTTCCAAAGAGTGCGGAGCAGGCAATTTTGATTGGGTGTCATACATAATTGCAAAATAGCCCCAGTCGTATGGGGTCAACAAGTTGTCTTCGGTCATAATAACCTGCTGCGGCACTGCTTTGTCTAAATTAGGAGAGGTATACGGCTCCAACACAGCGGCGCTGCGTGCCTTATCGGTGAGAAATGCGTTAATGCCCACCAGCACATCGGCACGCGGATTTTTTTTCTCTGCAATGGCTTTTGAAAGTACCGCTCCTGAATCTTCACAGACTACATATTGTACCGTATAGCCTGTTTGTTCATTGAACCTTTTTGCAATTTCTGCACCGGGTCCCCATTTTGAAGCAAAGGAGTCATAGGTATAAACGACTACTGTTTTTTCGGCAGTATCAGTTTTTCCGCCTGCAAAAGCGGTTGAAGGCAGTATGATTGAACATACAATAAACAAAAAGAAATAAAGACGTAATTTCATTATTCCCTCCGCCGGCATTATCCGGATCAGGTATCAGACATCCATACGGACATCTGTTGCGGGTATGCTCTCAGCACAGAATAAAAAAACGTAGTATCTCTAAAGATACATTGCCGCATTCATTATTCCGGCACCCCATAAATATTTCCGCATAGTAGTATATTCTGAGAAAAAATGCAAGCTCAACATACCGCGGTGGTGTAATGTATTTTTGTATAAGAAAGCCGCTGTGGTTGCTCTATAGTATCAACATTGCTCCAGTGAGGATAAACACCGTGGTAATAAACAAAATACCGAGCACTTTTCCCATAAATTTCAGCCATGTTCGGTACTCTACCCCGCTGATTGCTATACCGCCCATCACAACACCGCTTGTCGGCGTAAAAAGATTCAGTAAACCCGAAGCTGAGGTGAAAATCATTACCATAACAGCAGGATTATGATTAAGTTTATACGCCAGCGGTCCCATAATCGGCATTGATACGGTTGCGAGTCCCGAACTGGAAGGAATAACAAAGGATAGCAGCCCATATAATAGATAGAGAACCGGAGCAAAAATACCGGCAGGCATTCCTTGCAGCGCTTGAGCGGCATGTTCTAAGATATACTTGTCCAGACCTGTCTGCCCCATGAGTACGGATGCACCCCGCGCGACAGCAATAACAAAAATAACACTCATCACACCTTGAGAGCCTTCGACAAAAGCTTCTACCGTGTCGCGTTCGGAGAGTCTGTTAATCACACTGATCACAATAGCCATCAGAAAAAACCACATTGCCAGTTCGCCGAACCACCAGCTGCCAAGCGGGGTATCGGTTAAAAAGGCAGACCAGCTGTCAAAACAGGTAATATGAAATTTTGTCCATGGAACCACGCCAATCACCATCACTGCAAATGAAAGAGCTACGATGAACATTGTTATCTTCATTCTGGCGGTAAAAATAGGGGCATCGGCTGTTGCAGCTGTATTGAATTTTTCTTGCATAATGCGCTGTTCATCTGTAGAAAGCAGCGTTGTGCCTTTATCTCGTTTTAGTTTTGCGGCATAAGACATAACAAACCAACATGCAATCACCAACGAAGTAAGCCAAATCACCGTTCCAAGCATAATAACGATACCGGTATTCACTTCCGCAGCAATACCGAGTTCACGGCAGCTCTTATTGATACTATCGACTGCGATACCCGGCGCAAAAGGATTTACGGTTGAACCGATAACGCCGACACCGGAACCGAGTAATACCGTTGCCGCTCCTACGAGTGAATCAAAGCCTGCAGCAATCATCGTTGCGGTAATCAGACTGTAAAAGGCGATCGTTTCTTCCGCCATACCGAATGTGGTGCCGCCGATAGAAAACAGCAGCATAAGGATAGGAATCAGCACCAATTCCCGTCCTTTGAACCGCTTTACCAACTGCGCAATACCGGCATTGAGCGCTCCCGTTTTAGTAACCACATTAAAAAAACCGCTGAGCACCATAATGAAAAAACAAACATCTACTGCATCAGCAAAACCATTGTACGATGCCATCACAATAGTACCCAAAGTTGCGTTTCGCACCTCCGGGATAATCCATGTCAGTACAGCGAGTGTGAAAAGAATGAAATAAAGAATAGAGAATGCTGAAAGCGCTGTCCGCTTCTTTTTAGAGCGCATGGTCATGCCCTCTCCTTTACAACACACCCTTGTGCGGTAGTGTAAGCGCCGCAGCTTCGTTCAGCACCGTCTGCGGCACTAATCAAGCGTTTTTTCTTCATACCGAATCTCCTTGAGACTTCCGGTGTTCCACACACGCAAGCAACAAACCAGCCACAGCTTATCATGTTCATTACACCGACAATTTTAGCAGTATACTCATCATCGGCGTATTTAACAAGTAATTAATAATCCCGACGCTGCAGCCGGCTTTAATACCCTTTGTTACGACGCGGCATGTGAGCATTAACCTGC
This sequence comes from Treponema sp., assembly GCF_052169735.1. Lineage (GTDB taxonomy): Bacteria > Spirochaetota > Spirochaetia > Treponematales > Treponemataceae > Treponema. The sequence goes on along the minus strand of NZ_JBQNBW010000006.1, from coordinate 36,070 downwards.
TGCACGCATAAACAACTCAGGAGCAGCGCGGGGTACAACGCTCAATTATTCGCCCCGTATAGACTTTCGGCACGGGATATTTTCGCTGACAAATGTACTTTCCATTGACTGCCTGTATTCTGCAGAGATACTTACAGTAGTTTTATCTGTTTGCTCTGATAAGCTGATTCCCGCCCGCCTACACAGTAATTCCGCACTCATTGCGCGGCTTACCGTATTGGGACTTTCAATACTGATACCGGCAGCAGCCCTCCCCGCCCGTGCACAGTGTTCAAGATCAAGCCCATACATAAAGCCCCATACCAGTCCGGCGAACAGACCATCACCCGCACCGGTCATATTTACCGGCTGCAGCTGTTCCGGAGGCAGTACAAAGCGGCGGCTGGCATCAGCACAAAAAATACCGCGGCTTCCAAGCGATAAAAAGAGCTGCCGTACCCCCCGCTGCAAAAATACATCGGCAATCCGGTGCAGCGATTCGTCTACGCTTTCGTCTCCATCGCTGCCGGATTCATCGCTGAGAGAAATTCCCGTCAAAAACTCGGCTTCCAGCCTATTAGGCTTTATCGTATGAATAAACGGCAGCAAATCCCGTATTTTTGCAGCCTTCGTTACCGAAACAGGGTCGATAAACAAGGGGACAGTGCAGTGTTCAGCTAAAAAGGCGAGTGATTCTTGAGGAATATTGGTGTCGGCAATACAGACCGCAGCATAATTGATAAGCGCAAGCTGCGTTGCAAGGTATTCTGGTGTCAGCATATCATACAGCCGCATATCAGAAACAGCCAGCTGCATTTCTCCTCCAGGATCATGGAGAGACAGATACACAGATGTTGTATAATCGGTGCATATTTTTGCTGCAGAAATATCGATTCCTGCCTGAAGGCAACCGGTTTTAATCAGCCCCGCATAGGGATCATCGCCAAACGCGGTAATAAAGCGCACCGGTACACCAAGACGGGCAAGGTTCTCTGCGATATTCCGTGCCACACCGCCCGGCGAAAAACGGACAATACCGGGGTTAGAATCACCCGGAATTAAAGCTGCCGATGCAATACCTGCAATATCAATATTTGCTCCGCCGATAACGGCTGCATACGACACCGCATCTTCGGAGCAAGAACAACAGGATGCTGAGTTCAAACGTGAGTTTTTAGAGACGGCCATCGTACCGCTTAACCTTTTTGGTTGTAGTCATTTCCAGCGGTGTATCCAAAAGCGTAATCTTCGTTATCCGCTGATACGGCAGCAGATTTTTATTCACAATTTCGACAATCTCTTCTATCTTTTTATAAGCAGCGCTGTCGCCCGCCGATGTACCTCGATCAAAATTGAGCGTTTTATACAGTTCATCTGTAGGATATACCAGCACTTCAATTTCCTCGCTGGTTAAATCAGCTGCCGGGTGGTATCCCATGACAGTGATTTGCTCAATATCATTGTAATACATCTGGAATGCGTTTTCTATTTCTTCAGGGTATACATTCTTGCCGCCTGATGTAACGATGAGATTTTTTGCACGACCGCATAGATACAGGTATTTCTCGCTGTCAAGCCAGCCGATATCTCCGGTACGGAACCAGCCGTCTTCAGAGAGGACTTCAGCTGTTTCTTCCGGCATATTGTAGTAGCCTTGCATAATCATCGGTCCTTTTGCACAAATCTCCCCGCGTCCGTTTTCATCAGGATCAAGGATTTTCATCTCCATATAAGGATGGAAATAGCGCCCAACGCTCTCGATTTTAAAGTGGTCTTTCGGATTTAACGCAATAATCGGTGAAGTTTCGGTTAAGCCGTACCCTTGCACAAAGTCGATTCCAAACTCGTTATATGCCCGGAAAACTTCTTTTGAAAGCGGTCCTCCGCCTGAAATTGCAATACGCAGCGTAGTAAGATTTGCCTTTTCCAGCACGCTTTTAAAGAGCGTTTTTCCGATATTTTTTCCTGTTGTCTTTTTGACAAGATATGAGATAGCCATCAAAAAGCGGATAATACCGTACACAATAATTCCCTTGCTGCGTACTCCTTTCATAATACCGGCAAGCAGTTTATTAAAGAGAAGCGGAACACCGAGCAGCATGGTGATCTTTCCTTCTTTTAACTCGTGCAGCATACGCGAGACTGCAATAGATTTACCGAATACAATCTCCGCACCGACAGAAATAGATTCGATGAATACGGCAACCATTGTATAGGAATGATGCAGCGGCAATAAGGCATAGAAGACATCGGTTTCAAAAATGCTTAAATTCAATTGGGCAATATAACAATCCGAAACAATGTTTTTGTGAGATAGCATAACACCTTTCGGATGCCCCATCGTTCCAGAAGTAAACAAGATTGCAGCCGTGTCGTTTTCCTGCAGCGGAATATATGTAGAAAGAGGTTTTGCATCCAAATGACGCATAAAACGATCCTGATATTTTGCACTGAGGGAATACACCTCGCCTATAAAGGATTGCTTTTTTGATTCTTCTAAAAAGTAAGGATATTTTTCTTCATCAACAAAAAAGAAAAGAGGAGCTGCTGTTTCTAAAAGAGATACGATTTCGTAATCGTGTAGTCCATAATCAATTGGAATGATGATACCGCCCGCATACAGAACACTAAGGTAAACAATAGCCCATTCCGAAGAATTTTTACCGGAAACAGCGACATGGGTTCCTTTTTTTACCCCATGAGCAGTCAGCCATCCTGCTAATTTTTGTATCGCAGCGAGTGTTTGGCTGTAAGTAAGCGTAATACGGTCAGGCTCAAAAACCGTCAAGCAATTCCGGTCAGGAAAGCGCTCTACCGTTATTTCAAACATCTCCGGCAGAGTCGGCCATTCGCCGGTAAATTTTTTGCCTCGCCAAGAATCTAAAAAAGCCCACGGTGTTTTCCGTACTTCATCCATAATGCAACTCCTTTCTCAAATTGCAATTTTATTCTATTTTTAGTATAACTATTTTACATGATTTGGAAAGACTTACGGCGTTTTTTCTCCGTTGTATTACTTGTGTGCTGCATCCTAACTGCATTGACAGCGGAACAGCAATACGGGCAATCTGAACGGATACATTTGGTGACTCACGCCCTCACCTATCTCGGTACCCCATACCGCTACGGCGGACGCTCTATCAAGGGAATGGACTGCTCCGGTTTTGTGTCCTGCAGCGTTGCAGCTATCCTTGATCTGAAGATACCCCGTAGCTCTGCTGCCATTGCTGAATATACCAAAAGAATAACCGATGCCGAAATTCAGCCCGGCGATTTACTCTTTTTTAAAACAACCAGCCGTATATCCCATACAGGAATATATATCGGCGGCGGGAAATTTATTCATTCCGCATCGGATGGTCCACACACAGGGGTCATTATTTCAAACATTCAAGAATCCTATTGGAAGAAAACCTACCGTTTTGCAGGAAGCATCCTCAAACCGGAGGAGATTTTTTTTGCTGAATCAGCTATTCCATTTTTTTCACGGACACAAGAAAATTGCCCTCTTAATCCCGTTATAGAAAAAGTGATTTCGGAAGCAGTACAAAAAGTACCGAAAAAATCATAGAACAGCTGAAACAGCTTTTTCATTATTTCAATACTAGACCTATTCGATAACTGCGTTTTCGAATAGGTCGACGAGTTCTAAATCACGCAAATGGCACGATTTAGAACATCGCATTTCAAGGTAACCTGTTCAGAAACGGAAGTTTCCGAACAGGTTTACTTAAGGAGTTTATTACTATGCATACGTTATCGCATCATAATCAGCGGCTGCATTCCCAGCCATTTCAAGTACGGCTGCCGATACGCCGGTTTATCGGACTTATCATCAGCTGCTGCGCCGTTTTCAGCATTGCTGCTTGCTCTTCTTCTGCTCATATCGTCATTCGGGATAAGGCCGACTACAATCTGACGGTTGAATTTGCTGCAAGCAGCCTCCTCGAAAAGAATATTACCCATCTGCTCAAACAAAAAGATGAGCACAGCGAGGGAATTTCCATTTTTAATGCACAGGAGCTCAAAGACTCGCTGACTGCAGCGGGGATTAAAGTAACCGGTATTACCCTCCGCGGCGCTATGAGCTTACGGATTGCTGGTACTGTACCGGGCAATCATAAAACACTCAAGCGTTTTATCAGTTATGACCGGAAAAACAAGCGCACAACCCTCCGCATTTCATCCGAAAGTATTGCATCGTTTCTCACGAGTCTGCCGCAGGACAGTAAAGATTTTATCGATATGCTCATGGCGCCGCTGTTTACCGGTGATGCGCTCAGCCCTGCAGAGTATGAAGAACTGATCGGCTCTGCATACGGAAAAAAGCTTGCAGCAGAACTCCGCAGTGCTGTCTTTACGCTCACCATTGATGTCCCGTATGCCGTACAAAATACGCAGATTACCCCTGCCGGTACCCTTACAATACAGAAGAAAACACCGGCAGGATCCCGTGCCATGGTAGAAATTCCCCTCATTGATCTGCTGTGCGCAGTTACCCCGATCGAAGTACAGCTGTAAATACCGCACACCGATACCGGAGGAGCACAGATGGCAAAAAGTAACTATGGGATAACCCCGTGGGGAGCATGGTTTTTACGGATGCTGGAAGCCTATAATAGCGGCGGTAGGGTTTCACGGGGAAAAAGCTATGCAAATATCGGCAAGGTGGATTCCCTAACTATTACAGGAAATAAGGTTGCTGCCCGCGTTGCCGGGCATTATGATCCGTGGTATTACATCACCCTTACCTTTCCGCCGGTTTCTGCTCCAAACCGGAAAAAGATCGAAAAGATTTTAGCAAGCTATCCTGCCGACTGCCTTGCCTTAGAAAACGGCGTTATGACAGAACGGCTCGTAGCCGCATTTGAAGCAAAGGATATCCGGTTTATTCCCCGCCGTCAGAGCTTACTTGAAAGTGACTGCACCTGCCCGGACAGCGCCCGGCTGTGCAAACACATTGCCGCGGTACTGTATATTCTTTCAAAAGAAATTGATAACGACCCGCGGCTCTTGTTCCAGCTTGCCGGCCTCGACTTGACTGAGCTGCGGAAAACGATCGGCGAAGCTGCTGAAACAACAGCGGCTCAAGCGGAAGACACGCCGGCAGCGGCTCATACAACAACCGGTAAAAAAAACTCCAATATAACCGATACAACCGCTGCGGCTTTTAGCGCTCCTACGGTATCCGCATCAATGCAGGATGCAGCGCGCAGCAGCTCCGGGTATGCCGAGATACCGGCTGCCGGCAATACCGGTACTGCACGTAAAACAGCTGCAAAAACCGAAGCGGCAGCCCAGCTGCAGTACGAACATCCGGTGCCGCTTTCGCTGCGCCGCTCCGATGAAGAGCCGGCAGAAACACCGACCGCGCTGCCTGCATTCCCAATAGAAGAATCTTTTTTCCCGCTTATTACCGCAATGCTGCCTCCCACAGCCCCCTTTTACAGCGGAGACTTGCCGGCAGCATTTAAAGAGCTGTATCACCGGCTGGCAGCCCGTCAAACCGAAGCATTTGACCGTCCGCTGGAGCAGCACATCCGTGCTATCATGGCAACACCGGACGGCAGCGCAGCAGCGGTACTCTGCGGCTCTAACCGGCTTTTATACACCCCGGTACGAATGGATACGGCTCCCCTTCCCCGCCGGAAAGAAAAAGAGCCTTCCTTTCCGCTGCACAAGAGCGGAAGGTTTCGCATCCTGCTCAAATGCCCCAATGGCACAGAAGCAGGCTTGACCCTCGCAGAATCGCTCAGCCTTTTCCGCGGAATTGTACCGGCAGCGGATTCACCTGCCGAGATGAAAGCCTTATACGCAGTACTCACCCTCGGTGAACGGCTTATCAGTGAGTCAGCGCTGATCCCCGCAGTCTTTCTTGATAAAAAAACACAACAGCTGAGCATATTCTGGAAACCGCTTACCTCAGCCCAAACAGTTTCAGACGCGATTGACCGCTGCGCACTCATGCTAACCGAAGGCTTTTTTCCGCAGATACTGCAGTGGGGCAAGCGCTACTGTACCGAACTGCTGTTGACGGCTCTTCTCACTGAATATGTCCGCTCCGCAGGTTTTATGCCTTCCGGCATACGTGCTGCTGAACAGGAAATTGCTGCTCTCTTTTTCCGGGGCGCGCAGATTGACACCCGCAGCCCCGGCAATCATCGGCTCCCCGCGGCAATTACCCAATGGCTTGCCGCATTGCAGTACAGCAACAATAGGCTCCGATTCCGGCTCATCTTAGAAGAAGCAGCACAGGCTGATTTTAAAATATCCGCCGAAGTAAGCCGCCCGGACGAACCGGAGACGGGATTTGTTCCTTTTTCCCGTATAAAGCATTCTGGCGAAACCGGCAGTAAAACCGTACAATTTGTACTCAGCCTTTCAGCATATCTTCCGCAATTAATGGGCTTACTCGATCAAAAATGGGTTCCGCTTACGCAAGAAGAAACCGCGCTTTTCTTACGCACTGCCGCCCCGCTCCTTTCCCGGTTCGGTATTGAAGTCATCGTCCCCAAAAGCCTCCAGCGGACACTCAAACCGAAACCCGTGTTTCAAATCAAAAAAACAAAAGGCACCGGTGCGGTACAATCATATCTCAGCCTCGAAAGCCTGACCGACTACGACCTCAGCATTATGCTCGGCGATACGGTAATCAGCATTGCTCAATTCAAAAAACTGATGCAGCACAGCACGGGGCTGGTAAAATTCAATGACCGGTATCTCCTTGTCGATCCAGAATACACGGCTCATCTTCTTGAAACAATGCAGGATGAAAAGCCGACCATCCATGATATTATCCAAGGAACACTGACGGGCAATACGGTAACGGAAGACGGTGCGCCGTTTTCCTATTCGCTGTTCAGAGAAACAGATACAGCCATACCGGCAGGGCTGCAAGCAGAACTGCGCCCTTATCAGAAAAAAGGATTTCAGTGGCTGTACTCCACGATCAAAAGCGGCTTCGGCTGTCTGCTCGGCGATGATATGGGGTTGGGAAAAACACTGCAGGTGATCACCCTTATTTTAAAACTGAAAGAACAGGGCTTTGCGCACAGCGGTATTCTTATTGCAGCTCCGGCAAGCCTTTTACCCAACTGGGAACACGAAATTAAGAAATTTGCACCGGATTTACGCTGTGTTATCCTCCACGGGCAGGGGCGGAGGTTTTCATCCAAGGCGGATATCCACATTACCACATACCAAACCCTGCAGCGGGATGCAAAAAAACTGGCAGAAAGAACCTTTGACTGTCTAATCATTGATGAAGCACAGGCAGTTAAAAACACGCAAACAAAAAATGCTCAAGCCTTGCGGCAGCTGCACGCAGCATCCAGAATCGCTATGACGGGTACACCTGTGGAGAACAGTCTGGAGGATATGCGCGCCCTTTTTGACTTTATCATTCCCGGTTACCTCGGCTCTGCAGAAACATTCCGGAAAAAGTGGCGCATTCCTATTGAGCTGCACGGAGATACCGGCACAGCGGAAAACTTTCAAAAAATAACAGCGCCGTTTTTACTCCGCCGCCTTAAAACCGATCCGGCGGTTATCTCCGATCTGCCGGAGAAGGTTATCAGCCCGCAGTACTGCCGGCTGAGTCCCGAACAAGCGGCGTTGTACGAAAGCCTCATTCAAACACAGCTGGGCGATGTGCTGAAAGCGGATGGCGGGTTACAGCGGAATGCCCTGATGCTCAAACTGCTCACAGCGCTCAAACAGGTATGCAATCATCCCCATGTCTATGACACAAGCCTTCCGGCAGATACTGCGTTGTCAGGAAAGACGGCAGCCCTCATACAGCTCTTAGCGGAAATTTTGGAAACAGGGGAAAAGGTACTGATTTTTAGCCAGTACACGCAAACCCTCTTTCTCCTCCAGCAGCTGATACGGCAAGAACTCAACACCGAATGTCTTTTATTGCATGGGCAGATGCCGCTGCATACACGAAAAGCTGCGGTTGACACCTTTCAAACTGATCCGTCTCAGCGTATTTTTCTTATCTCGCTCAAAGCAGGCGGCACGGGACTCAATCTAACCGCAGCGAGCCGAGTTATTCACTTTGACCTTTGGTACAATCCGGCGATAGAAGATCAGGCAACAGACCGGGCCTTCCGTATCGGGCAGCATAAGACGGTTTTTGTTTCCCGCTTTATCTGTGCAGGAACGTTTGAAGAAAAAATCGACGCAATGATTCAGAAAAAGCGGCAGATTTCACGCATGACGGTCAAAAACGGCGAATCGTGGATTGCAAAAATGAGCAATAAGGAACTAACCGAGCTGTTCTCATAAATGCAGCAGCCCCCATTTCGACATTTACTACCGCTGCGGCTTGTGAATATTAACCTTCCGCACGAATAAAGCACCACGGCACAAAGACCGCAGAAAGAGGCTTGACAGACAGCTCATTTAACGTTATTATCTTTACTGTTGTTTACTAAGACACTTCTGTAATTGCATTCTTTTTCCGATGTTGTCTTTTTAATACGAAACGGGCAATAGCGCAGTTGGTTAGCGTACAAGTCTGGGGGACTTGGGGTCGCCGGTTCAAATCCGGCTTGCCCGATATTTTAATTAAAATACGGTATATAAAATCGTAATCTCGTTACTTGCTCAGCCACTCGATTCATTATATTTTATGCTTTGTATTATTTGCAGAGATTCTGTATTATAACGGCTGCGATATTTTAATTTTTTCCGGCATCCCGTCGCATCTATGGGCACAACATACTGCCATATAGTAGGCGGCGGCATTAGCACATAGCTTCACCGCAAAAGGTTTTCTAAACTGCCGCCCATCTGCTGCATATAGTCTAATGTTTGAAGTAAGATCAAAGGGTCCCCACTCATGCTGCTGTAAATGCTGTAAAAAACTCCGATTCAAACATGATTGCTGCCGATATACTACCCTCTCCCCCCATGAATACCGAGCGAGGTTAAAATACTATTATACAACCACTCGGTCTGTACATTAAAACAAACATGATACACTGTCAGACGATCAGCTGTTTCCTTCAGATAGCCGGAAACAGTAGAAAGTGCGATATAGGCTGCCTCTTCCATCGGATACCCATACACACCAGCACTGATACAAGGGAATGCGATGGTCTCACAGTGAAATTCCTGGGCTGCAATAAGCGAATTCCGATAACAGTTTGCCAGTAATACAGCTTCACCATGCTTACCATCTTGATACACAGGACCAGGAGTATGAATAACATATTCTGCAGGGAGCTTATACCCTCTTGTAATTTTTGCTTCCCCTGTCAGACATCCGCCAAGAGCACGGCATTCTTCTAACAATTCAGGTCCGGCAACCCGATGAATGGCACCATCAACCCCGCCGCCACCGAGCAGCGTTGTATTTGCTGCATTTACAATAGCGTCTACTGCCAGTGTGGTTATATCCGCACAAATGATCTTAATAGGCATATTTTTAGCACTTCTTTGTTTTTTGAATCAACAGTGCCGGCAGCATCATTAAATTCTTAAATACAGCCGCCGGCATAAAACCTCATTATTCCCACTCTACTTTGATATTAATATCTCCTGTTTTCGGTTGTAGTTCAGGCTGATACACTTCATCAATTGACAGAGCTGCGCCTGCTGATTCATTACTGTTGAAAGAAAAGGAAGCGGCGGCTGACATAACCGCATTTGCAGCCAAACCTCCGGGTGCAACCGCAACTGGGACAGACACGGAGCCTAAACTAGTGACCGAACTCAATTCCCCTGCAGAGACAACCTGTGCAACACCTACGCCGGTATCAGTTTCGAACTGTACAGCGCCATGGTCAACTAACAAGTTTTTGCCGTCAAATTCAAAACCGGTTCCGCGGACGGAAGCGGTTGCAGTCGGACTCTTAATTTTAAAATCGGCTTTCTCTCCGGTTTTGGGAGTAACTTCGGCTTTTACCCGCCCAGCCATCAAAAACATCTGCGTTTTCGTCGTTCCCTCCGATTTCACCAAATCGTCCAGCGATAAGCGGGTAACCGGTTTTACCGTAAGTGTTGCAGACTCTGTTTTTAAAATTGCCGTACTCTTAAAACCGGTAGAAATAAGCGAACCGGCAGGAAGTACATCGCCAATTTTTGCAGGCTGCCATTCCTTCTGCGGCAATTTACATTCTACCTTTCCTGCAATTTCCGTAATAGTAGCTGTCAATTCAACAGCTGATACAGAGGAAATCCCTATGATACACAGTATGAGCATTCCTAAGTATTTTTTCATGATAACCCTCCTTGTAGAGAATATACTGCATCTCTAAAAACAGCAAGCCTCCCGGCTTGTTCTGTAAGGAACCGATTCATCATATCCGCTAAAGCGGACTGCGAATCAGTTTTTTAGAAATGCCAAATATAAAGGGAACAATCCCATTGAACCACATCTAAAAACAACACACCTTACAGATGCATCGTACAGCTTAACTCGGCCAACCACCGTATGGTGTAGCCCATAGCTTTTTTGTTAGCTATGAATATGCCGCTTGTTAGTGATGCATCTACATCATTATTCAACTGATGCGAAAGCTTACCGACAATTTCAGAACCGGCGTACATCGGCTTTTTATTGGTATTAGGTTCGAGAACCGCAAGATACGAAAGTTCTGTCTTGAGTCCTCGAATTGGAAGAACACTTGTAGTAAGCCCTGCCGTCAACATATTACGATAGCGAACATCCACGATCCGTGTGTGTTTAGCATCAGTGAGAGGGATGAATGCACGCATCCGTCCACTGCCGTCATAATCTCCAGCAGCCCAGTCAGCCATACCTGTCAGCGTAAATGAGCGCCAATTCGGATTAAAGTATGTCAGTGAAGCTCCTGATGCAAGAGAGTAAAAAAATGCCGGATCTTGCCCAAGTTCGACAGCAGCCCAGTATTTCCAACTCAGGTTACTGGTTATTCTGCCGTAGATGTACGGAATAACATATTGCGTATGCGTACGCCTTGTCAATGCCGAAACATCAAACTGCGCTAACATATCAAGACCGAAGGTATGGGATGGTACAAGATTTTGGAAAGAAGCCGATCCCAACAAGAACATACGTTTCGGAGCAAGAAGCTCATCTGCTGAGGCAAGCCGCGTTGTATCATCAGCATCTATCCGTATCTTTGCATCACTTTTATGAGTCAAGCCTGTATATCCTGCTGCAAATCCGAGATTCGCGTGCTTTATAGTAAACTTAATCCGTCCGCCATCGAATAAACCGCACAGTATTTTATTGGAATAATCATTGAAGTTCGTCCGTCCTAGTGCCCACTCGATGCCGATTCTATTGAAAGCAACAGTGCCGGACCAATCAGTGCGCTTAATTTTCAGTATTTCAGGAAAAGGCTGCCATATTGGATCCGCTTTCGGCAAGAACCGAAACAATGTATAAGCCCCCACGTCAGCTGAAAGATAAAGCGAACCGTTCGACCCCATTGGAGTTTTCAAAAAACCGCTGAGCCTGTGGTTATCAAAAAGGCTCAGTGTTTTATCTCCGCCGCTTAATTCGTGAGAGTTCGTCATATCAAGACCGAATTCAAATGCAGCTGCATGTACAGCAATACCCGCTGCAGCAATCAATAAGACAATCCGTTTCATTTTGCACCGCCTTGTACCGTATCAATTTGTCCGAGCAGCTGCAGCATCATTCTTCCCGACAGAACCGAATCAGGATCGATATCTTCTTGAATAACACCGAAATACCGTAGATCGCGGTACGCATATCTCGGACATGGATACATTCGGTACATTGCACCGCCTCTTACCTTAAATGCCTGCATAAGCAAAAAAGCATACTCCTTCATAGAGATGCTCTTTGCTTCCGCGGCTGAGCTATGAATACTCCCTTTTTTGAACCCTTGCTGTTCGGCAAACTGACACATTTCGGCAAAAGCCGTTTGAAAATCAGTATCATCGGAAATAGCATCAAGAGATGTTAAAATCAAATATGCAGCTTGTCCGAATGTTGCCGCATTTGTATCTAAAATCTCATCAATACGTTGGGCTGATTGACCAAAAAGCGCTGCAACAAATACACAGGCTGCAAGAACGCCGCACACGATCCTTTTCATCCCCATCCTCCTTTTTTTTCATTCAGTTGTTAGTATACTCTTTTTACCGTACAATGTATCTTTTATCAAAAGCATTTCAAGGTAACCTGTTCAGAAACGAAATTTTCCGAACAGATTTAATATATTAGTGTTTCTCTAAAACATAGCTTGAATTTCTGAGACACTCTTCCGATTTTGCGTATTTCAGCAACTGCTCTTGTATACTCAAGCAATATAAGCTACTATAAGGTCATCTTTAAAGAACATTGAAAGTTTAGTAACCTCTATAAAAAGATACCGTATCACTTCTATTTTACTATATATTTGGAATGGAGTAAAGAGTGAAGAAAAAAACATATATACCTTCTGTTGTGATAGCCTGCGCCATTGGACTTTTATGTGCGGGACTTTATCTGTTTCCCTTTTGGGTTGGCGTTGAAAACCGCTTCTACGATTTCTTTTTAGGTCTAAAGTCCGATGTAAAGGAAGATTCTTCTATCGTATTGCTCGACATAGATGATGTTTCCATCGAACAAGTAGGTTTATACCCATGGCCGCGGAATACCATCGGACAGGGCACGGAAGCCTTGACGCAGCTTGGAGCGGAATTTGCCGTATTCGATATTGAATATATCGACAAAAGCCCTATGAGTGTCGATTTTTCCTACTTAAACGGGGCGTTAAAGGCAGAATTTGCCGCTTCTTTTGAAGAAATAGGGGCAAATGTGCAGGATATTTTTGCAGCCCTTGTCAATAATCAGATTACCTTACCGGAGGCCGGTATTTACGGCGGAGAACTAGTAGAACTGATTGACCAATCACGAGATACGCTCTATAGACATACGAAACAAGTTGCGATAGAAAACGACAGCTATCTGGGAAAAGCCATGCGTATGTTCGGATCAACCTTTATTACGGTAAATATGCAAACCGATCCCCCTTCCGAAGAAAGTGAAGAGCTGTATACGATTGCAAAAGAGCATTTTATCTATCCATATATAAAAATTGCCGCTCCGCTCCCGGATGAGCATTCAAGCGCATTAATCCCGATACCGGAGATCAGCCGCATGGCAGCAGGAGCCGGATTTACCAATGTACATATCGATAGTGATGGTGTGCGGCGGCGGATTAAGCTTGCTAACCATATTGGAGACACAGTATTTATGCAGCTATCGTTCTCCCCGCTGTTACGGAAGCTCGGTTCTCCCGAAGTAGTATTTAACAAAGGCAATATCACCCTGAATAATGCTTTATACAATGGAAAGAAACAGAATGTATCGATTCCGCTCGATTCAAAAGGGCGAATGCTTATCCGCTGGCCGAAAAAGACATACCAGGATAGCTTTACCCATGTTCCTTTCTATTTACTGATCGATTATGCTGCAAGCGGAGAGAAAACAGCAACACAACTCAGGCTTTTACGGGCAAACCAAGGCTGGAATCTCGGTCCCGGCTATGCGCCCATCGACACCTGTTTGGAACTCTGGACTACCGCTGAAGACTTACGGCATCAAGCCCTTGAATCAGGTCTTGCGGAAGATAAAGAGCAGTGGCTGACCGTTTTAGCCTCCTATTGGGACACGGTAGCTTCTTTTTTAGCGGCAGACTATGATACAGCGGTTGCAGCCTTATTTGATGAAGCAAAGGCAGCCGGTAATCCCGAAGATGCAGCATTATATGATCAAGTCAAAGCTGATTTTGTGCAGCTGTATGCAAATGCTGCCGCAGCTTACAATGCCCACACCGAACTGAAAACACTACTGGAATCAAAACTCAAAGGCGCATTCTGTATTATCGGCTGGTCGAGTACCGGTACAACCGATATCGGAGTCAACCCCTTCCATAGCGAATACGTGAATGTCGGAACACATGCCGCAGTAGCAAACACAATTTTGCAGCAAGACTTTTTACGCCAAGCTCCGTTGTGGGTCTCGGCGCTCCTTGCATTATTTTTTGCAGTTAGTATCATTTTTATTATCCATCCGTTCAGTACCCTTGTGCAAATTATTGCCGGATTTGCATTATCTCTTGCTGTTCTCATTCTTAATCATATTATCTTTAGCGCTACCGGTGTCTATATTTTGATTATTTCTCCGGTGTTAGCTCTTTTTGTGTCATTTCTCACGTATTCCTTGATGTCATTCCTCGTAAGCGAGCGGGAAAAGAGCTTTTTGCGCAAGGCATTCGGAACCTATCTTTCAGGCGATGTTATCAATGAGATGATTGAAGACCCTTCGATGCTCAAGCTCGGCGGACAGAAAAAATGGATTACTGCAATGTTCACCGATGTCCGGGGATTTTCAACAATTAGCGAAGCCCTTGATGCTGAGCAGCTCGTAAAACTCCTCAATATCTACCTTTCAGGGATGAGCGATATTATCCTTGAGCAGCGAGGCACCATTGATAAGTATGAAGGAGATGCCATTATTTCATTTTTTGGAGCGCCGGTAGATTATAAAGAACACGCCCGCCTCGCTTGCCGTGCTGCGGTATTGATGAAGCACAAAGAAGCAGAACTCAACGAATTATTTATGCGCGAAGGAATGACTCCCAATCCGCTGCTGACCCGTATCGGTATTAACACCGGCGACATGGTTGTCGGGAACATGGGAACCGAGCGGAAAATGGACTACACCATCATGGGAAATGCAGTAAACCTTGCAGCACGGCTTGAAGGAGTGAATAAACAATACGGAACGTGGCTTTTGATTTCCGATATGACAAAAAATGAACTGGGAGATGAGTTTATTACCCGCCGGCTTGACCGTGTACGGGTTGTCGGTATCAATACCCCGGTGCAGCTATGGGAACTAGTGGAGCTAAAAGAGGCTGTCGATGCTGAAACCCTTGACTTTTTGCGCCGTTTTGAAGAAGCGCTCACCGTATTTAACCAAAAGGATTGGAAAAAAGCCTCTCAAATGTTCCAAGCGTTGTACAAAGAACGGCCTACTGACGGTCCTTCCGAAGCCTATTTGCGTAAGTGCGAAACCTTTATCCAAAAGCCTCCGGCAGACAACTGGGACGGCGTATTCAGCCTGACGCAGAAATAGAGGGGGATTGTTTTTAAATGCAGCATGGATAGTTCAAAACTGCAGACAGTCTTTCGAGCTGCCCGCAGTTGAAAAGACCGTGGAATCAACAATATTAGTTCAGTTTGTCATGTTTATACTCGAATGGAGGTATTTGTATGGACAAAAAGAAAATTCCGTTGGTATCACTGTTTAGTGGTGCCGGCGGATTAGATATGGGATTTGAAAATCAAGGTTTTCAAACTATTTGGGCAAACGATTTCGATAAAGATGCCTGTGAAACTCACCGGGCTTGGTCTGATGCGGAAGTTGTACAAGGAGACATCGGACAAATAAACTTTAATTCAATTCCTAAAACACCGTTTATTATTGGCGGCTTCCCTTGCCAAGGTTTCTCTTTGGCAGGTCCAAGAAAATTAGACGACAAGAGGAATTTACTTTACCGCTATTTTGTAAAACTTATTGAGAAAAAACAACCGCTTGCGTTTGTTGCGGAAAATGTAAAAGGCATTTTAACGCTCGGAGAGGGTCAAATCATCGAGGCAATTTTAGAAGATTTTTCGTCAAAAGGTTATGAGGTTGTACCTACACTTGTAAATGCCGCTGATTATGGTGTTCCGCAAGATAGACATCGAATAATCATAGTTGGTATAAAAAAAGACTTAGGAATAAAATATACATTTCCCAAACCTTCGAATAAACGAATAACATTGCAAGAAGTTTTAAAAGATATTTGTTCACCCACAAAGGATGAAGTTTGTAATGATCCATACTCTTCTCGTTATATGAGCCGCAATAGAAAAAGAAATTGGGACGAACAGTCATTCACAATTCCTGCAATGGCTAAACAAGTTACTTTATATCCAGGATCTCCAGATATGGTCAAAATTGAAAGCAATTTATGGCGATTTGGTGATGATGGCGAAACACGTCGATTAAGTTACAGAGAAGCGGCAGCAATTCAAACTTTTCCCAAAAACATGGAGTTCAAAGGTGATTTGACAAGTAAATACAAACAGATTGGAAATGCAGTACCTGTAAAACTTGCAGAAATTGTTGCACAATCTCTTTATCCTATTTTGGAGAAAAATTATGCCTAGTCAGGAAATAGCAGGAAAAGCTTTTGAATATGCTTGTATAAAAGTATTGTTTGACAAACTGAGAACTCAAACAGATGTACAATTATTAGAAGATGTAAATTTCAATAATACCAGATCAGCGTTTGAACAACTTACCGAATCAGAAAAAGAAGAGCATTTACTCGCAGCGTTACGCGGTGTAGAAATCATTTTTTTGATGAACTTGACGAATTAAAATCTAAAAAGGTACGTTGGGCAGAAATCGACAAGAAAGATGAGAAATTTTATATTCCGCTTTTAAAAGCTTTCGTAGAAGAATTATCATCTTTGAATACATTATATTCCGATGTTCCTGAAAAATTGTTAAATTACTTGCTTGGTAGGAATGACTTCTATAAGGTAATAAAACATACAAAAGAAAGAACAACAGAAGTAAAACCGTTCAATATTTATGGTACGCTTGGTCTCTCTACAAAAGTCCAAAAGGAAATATATAAAATCACTCGTTTAAAAATGCCAACCGAAATTCTAAAAATGGATTTTAAGAAGAATTCTACAAATACTGTTCAGATAATCTGTGATAATGGTTGGACTCTTTCGCTTAGAATTCATAATGCAAGCGAATGGGTTGAGCCGTCCTTAAAATTTGATATTCAGCTTGTTGGTGTCCCTCATAATTTAGGTTCAAGAATTGAATCCTGGTAGAAAAAGCATACTGATCCCCATTATAAATACTCCGTACGAATAAAATCCTTGGTATAAGTGCCTGAAAATAAGCAGCACGCCCGCTTTTAGAGCTTGTTTTCAACACACCTGCTCAAAAACAGCTTGCAGATACGGCAAGCGGATGCGGCGCACCTTCACCGTAAATTCCTGATTTAACTCCGCTTCAGCATTGAGGTTGATATCCCCTTCGTAGCCGATGGAGGGGATAAAGATATGGGCTTTTTTTCCCATTGTATCAAGCACTACTGCCCTACCCTGCCATTCAGGATGCTGCAGTAGATACACCAGTGTCCAATGCTGCCGTGATGCACGGGAAGCAGCAACACAGGCGCGCCCTGCTTCGTCCCCCGCCGCTATTTTTAAAATCAGCTCATCGGCAGGTGTCAGCGGTTTGCCGTCAATAAAGTTTAAAAGCTGCCGATGACTTACCAAATCTCCATAGCGGCGGAGCGGGCTTGTTACCTGACCATACATAGCAAGCCCGAGCGCAGCGTGCATCGCAGGGATTGTCCCCACGCTGCGCGGACGCATGGCGCGCCGTTTTTTGTACTCTCCGGCAAGTCCCGACGGCAGCGATGCGGGCAGCTCCGGCGATTCTTGACTGATGTATTGAAACGGAATACTGTGCCGGAATGCAAAACGTGCGGCAGCCTCTCCTGCAAGCAGCATCATCTCTTTTATCATTGCAGCAGCTTCGGTGGGTACCGCCGGGCGCACATCTGCCAGCTTTTTGCCGTCCTGCTCTTCCAATCGAATCGTTACTTCCGGGAAATCAATGGTAACAGCTCCGGCATCATCCCGCCTGATGCGGTTCCTTTCCGCTATGGCGAAAAGCGGCGCTAAGGCAGGTGTATCCTTTTGCCGGTCAGCCTCTTCGTACGTCAGCCGGATAACACTCAGCTTTGTACGATGGATTGCTACCTCTTGAATTGTACCATCAGCATCCAGCAAGAGCTTAAACGAAAGCGCATAGGAGTCCGGTTTCAGCCCAAGCGCAAAATAGTCAACCGCCTGTTCACCCAGCATCCGGGATGCGCCTTCCGGGGTATACAGGGTAGCGCCGCGGGCACACGCATCTTTATCGCTTTGTGTATCAGCCTGAATGGTGTCGGCAGGGTTGGCAATGTGTATCCAAAGATAGGTGCCGTCAAAAGAAACCGCATCGTCAGGATCGGTACTTCCGGGATTATCGATTGCGTATGCAGGAACAGCGGTTAAATCGAGTACATCTTTCGGCTGTACCGGTGCAGGGATGTCCACCTTTGAAGAATGCAGCGAATGCCCAAACCGAGAGGGATAGGGATTCCGTTCGATCTGCCAGAATCCGGTCTTTAAAAGTACCTCATGCGCTTGCTCCGGAGTCTGTTCAATCTTTGCTTCTTTTAAGAGCTTAGACACGGAAGCGCTGCCGAGTGCCAACGCTTCAATTTCTTGAAAAAAAGGAACAGCTCCTGCCATATCAGCAGGGAAAGAAGCACCTTGCATACAAGCATGAAGGGCATCAATAAAGACCTGCCGCAGCTTTTCCGTCTGTTCCTTTTCTGTTTGCTTTTGCTGCAGCCGCTCAATTTCTTCTTGAGTACGGATGCCGATAGGTTCAGCCGGCGTAGTACAGATAAAATACGGAGAGGCACATAGCGCCTGCCAGCACTGCCAACTTTGTTCTGCTGCATAATTTCCCCACAGCAGTTCAGTCAATTCAGAAAAAGAAGGCGCTTCTCCTGCAAAAAATTCAGCAGCTTCCGCAAAGTCTACGGGAGGCACCGACGCTTCCAGCGCTGCTTTAAGACTTCGGCACTCTCCCGGATGGAGCAGTACCACGTCTTTCCCCCGTACCCGCTTTGTGCCGGATTCCAGAGTAATCTCAAATTTATCAATTTGAACATCAGTAATGAGTGCAGGTTGATTTTTATAAAGGACAAGGTTGTTTTTTTTCATTGATTTATCTTCCGAATAGTTACATTCCGTATCTTACTATTGCCGTATATCACGTGAAGCACATTACCTTTGCGGTGGTATACAAGTGCATCACAACTGCGATAAAGCGGTTTTCCGCATAGTTTTTCAAAAGCTTCAGCAGTATCGCCGGTGCGTATATCATTAAAGAGGGTTAAAGAAGATGGAAAGCCGACACTTATTTGCAGTACAACACCGCCTTCGTTTTTTGCACGGATGATAACTTCGGTATTCAGGAGGCGATAGAGCCACCGCTCGCTGTAATAATTGTAGATAATGGTTGAGGGTTGATTCCACGCAAGCAACAGATCATCAACAGTGGTATCTAATGAAACATTTCGGAGAATAATCGGGGTTTCTTCTTCCGGCTCCTTC
Source organism: Treponema sp. (assembly GCF_052169735.1). Taxonomy (GTDB): domain Bacteria; phylum Spirochaetota; class Spirochaetia; order Treponematales; family Treponemataceae; genus Treponema. The sequence continues at coordinate 16,888 of NZ_JBQNBW010000006.1, read as the reverse complement.
AAAATATCGGCAAGCCATTTCCGCTCTTCTGCAGCACCGGTTTTATCCTTTACTTTTTTCAAAATGCGGAAATAATTACAGCGAATCAGCCGCTCGTCTGCTGGGAAACCGGTAGTTAAGAACAGCTTTTTAGTATTTTTTTTAGCTGAACCGGTCAAGCAATCTGTCAACAGCAGCTGCGCCTTGGTGTAATCTTTTCCAACAAGATAGAGCAATGCCGCATAATTTGCCCGCGCACTTTTATCATCCGCCCCTGCATGAAAAAGATCAGCCTGCTCAGCAATACTGAGTACCGTTGCCCGTTCATGAGCAAGCGGTGATGAGGCAAGCAGATGCGCATAACTTGATGCGGTACCTGCTTCGTACATCAAACTCAAATAGTCATTATAGGCTTTTTTTGCCTGACTATAAATCTTTGAGTTTCCTTTTGCAGGCATCGTTTTAGAAAAATAATCACTTTCTTCATCATCAGTTTCTTCATCTTCGCGCATAAAATCCGCAGCTTGAAAGAAGGAAAATACGGCAGCATTGTCGTATACGGCTGCCGGCAAAATAGTAGCTAATTCCTGATCCCGTTTATCAAGACTAGCAAGCCACGCTTGATGGGAAATAAGAGCATTTAATCTATTGATATAGAGACTATCCGGAAACAGCTGGAGCAAATTCTCCAGTACAGTCCGCGCATCGGCTGTACCCTTTCGGTTTTGCAGTGCAAAAAGAACGCCTGAAACCTCTTCATAGAGATGTGTTACCGCTTCGCTGTTATTATAAAGCTGATCCAGCCGGTCTTGAGCGCTTACCCCCTTTGTTTCAAATGAGCGGAACAGCCGTGCCGTACTGCTATCCTTTTGAATAGCAACAAGCCTATTCAGCCATACTTCAAGTAAGCTTTGAGGATAGCCCGCAATATCAAGTAAAACACTTGCCAATATGTCAATGGTAGAAATATTTTCTTGAGAAAGCGCAGTATTTTGTGCTGTGCTATAGTAATTCAATGCAAATTGAGCTGCATATACTGCAGCAATCGGGGCAAAAAAGTTTTCCCGCTCAGTATTAAAACTCCGTATCCGCCGTGCAGAACCTGATATATCAGTAAAAAGAAGCGAATCGATATAGTCGAGCAACCCCGTGCTAATGAGAAAGGTACCGTCCGGGTAGAGCATACAGCGGGCATTTTGCTGATCGGTAATAATAAGACGCATAGAGCCGCGGAACAGTTCAGTTCTCCGCATCAACATAAAAAGAGAGGTTTCGATAATTTCATACCATTCGCCGATTGCACTTGCAGTAATTTCGTTGGCAGATGCCGTTGCTATTTCATCACGGTAAACCTGCATAAGCCGTTCACGGGCATAGATACCGTCAGTAAGAGCATCACTAAAACAGAACACTGCCGTCAATAAGAAAATGAGAGGAATCAGAAGCATTCGGCGTATATCTTTCATAGGACATAAGCATATCATAGCAAAGCAAATATGACAATAATGAATCACAGTATACTAGACCTGTTCAGAAACATAAGGTTCAGAATAGGTTTACTAATCGGTTACAGAGTGAAGCCATTTACCCGATCGGATCCGCCACAAGCCTAACAGCAGTTTGAGCGGTTCTTCACTAAATAAACAGATGTACACAACCCACGGCGGCAGTGCTGTATGGGTAGATACAAAGAAGGCAAGCGGAATAGCGATGAGCCACATGATAAAGGTATCGCAGATCATACCAAAGCGGGTATCTCCTCCAGCCCGCAATAAGCCGATGAGAATGCACATATTACATGCTTTGAGCGGATAACAACAAGCCAACACAGTAAAAAGGTTCTCTACAGTTGCTAAAACGACCGGTTCCACGTTAAAAATAAACGGCACCAGATAGGAAATCGGGATAAGGGCTGCTCCGACAAAGACAGCAACCACCGGAATAAACAAAAGTACCTTTCCTGCGTACAGCCGTGCATCATCAGACCTGCGCTCCCCTATTTTTTTCCCAATCAGCACACTAATACCATTTCCAAATCCAATAAAAATAACCCAGGTCAGCTGAGAAATGGTATTTGTGATATTAAATGCCGCATAAGAAAAGGTATTCATGCCGGCAAATATCTTATGGTGAAATGTAATACCGAACGACCACAGCGATTCATTTAACAGCACCGGCATTACCACTAAAAAATATATCTTGAGAAACTTTGCGTCAAAATTGAAGTGGTTTTTTAGGGATCCCAAAACGGGATATTTCCGGTACTTTGTAATAGCAAAGGTAATACCGACTTCAGCACAGCGGGCGGCAACCGTCGCAATCGCAGCCCCTTTGACTCCCAATGCCGGCGCTCCGAAAAGACCAAAAATCAAAATAGCATTCAGTACTGTATTCACAATAATAGAAACCAAGGTTGAACCAACAGCAACCTTTACTTTTTCAATAGCTCGGAGGGTAATCATCAGCATAAAATTGATTGCAAACGGTAAAAAACATAATGCCGATATCCTCAGATACGCTATCCCGGTGTCAATAACCGCACGGTCTTTTGTATACAGCGATAAAATTCTTTCCGGCATACTGATACAGCAGACAGTAAATACCAGAGCAAAAAATACGGCAACAATCAGCGAGATTCCAAATGTTTTTTGAACACCCTTAAAATCCTTCTTTCCCCAAAATTGTGCCGTAAACACCATACTGCCCGACCCAATCCCGTATAAAATGAGATTCAATAAAAAAAAGAGCTGGTTACCCAAACCGACGGCGGCAAGCTCTATAGTACCGAGTTTACCGATCATCACAGTATCGAGAATATTAACAAAGGCACTCAAAAAATTCTGGAGCATTATAGGCAGCGCTATCACTGACACAGTTTTTAGAAACTGCCTATCAAAAAATACCGACTTCAGCCGCGCACTCACTGTCATAATAGAAAGTAAGTATAAAGGAAAACACAAGGAAAAGCAATCTTCTATAGCGAGCAGTAAGAGGCAAGACAGCCGTAAGGCTTTAAAAGCTTCGGAATGCGTACCAAAGCATTATACACCTAATAACGTATAAATATCTTCATGACATTTTTCATCAAAGTAGTGTTTCAAATATATAAATTGTTTCCATTTTTCTACTGAATACTGATTGATGCCGTTTCTTATTGCAACATCAATCAAACGGACTTCTAATACACAAAAACCATCGGCTGCACCAATTGCATCACAAAGCTGTATCAGTCTATCATAATCATCATATTCTACCGTCTGTAATCGGTGCTCTAAGCACTGTATCTTATCCGGCGGTAAATCAAAGGCACCATTATAGGATGCTATGTTTTTGATAGGAAATGAATGAGTAAGGCAAACTTTTGCAACATCAAAATATCCAAGCGCTTCCATGTACATCATTCCATCATATACATGTTTTATATGTCCAACACCGAATCTTCGCCCGATATCATGCAATAGTCCCAAAATATACGCTGTCTGACTATCTAAATATACTATCTTTTCAGCTATGCACGCAGCAGCCCTTGCTACATTATAAGAATGCGCACCCCATTTTCCGGGATTTAACTTCAAGGATTCTTCCAATAAGTACTGTGCGTAGTTTTTTGTTAACGGCTGCATCATGTTTGTTTAGTTTTCCATTGATGTAACGATTTCTTCTGCCAATGTTTCCAATGCAGCTTGGGGGCTGCTGTTAAAGACATCAACAGACTGAATTGCCGCTTGGATAAAACGGGAAAATACTGCATAGTGTTCCAGCTCTTCAACACTACAGCTGCCGGTATGTAAAGCTGCTTGCAAAAATGAGATAACCGATTCTAAAAAAAGCGTATACACACAGTGCGGTTTCCCATTGTGTATGAGTTTGAGTACGGCAGCAAGACTCGGCTCAACAGAAGAGACACCGCCAAAGCCGCTGTTTAGCATCTCGGTCAAAACGGGAAGCGACGGACGATTTTCGCGCTCCATGCGCTGCACGCAATAACCCCACAGCAATGCAGCGGCTTCCTTCAGCTGCTCGGCTGAGACCGGCAAAAAGCTCCGCAGATAGGTCATAATACGAGGCTGCTGATCTGGGGGCAGACTTGCACAAAACGATGTATCTCTAAAAACCCGCTCTATAACCGCTTGCTGATGCACTGCTTCCCGTTCAGTGAACGTATAGGGACGAACACGAGATAAAATAGTCGGAATGATAGCAGCACGCCTCGTTGTAGTTAAAATAAAGACCGCGTATTCAGGAGGCTCTTCCAAAATTTTCAAAAAAGCATTCCGTGCAGCTTCCTGCATCCTATCAGCATTTTCGACAATCAATACCTTCTTTTTACCGGTAGGCATCAGGCGTACCCATGCAGATGCTTTCCGAACTTGATTAACGGGTAAGGAGTCATACAAACACTCATCTTGGAGTTTTCCGCATAGATCGATAATCTTTCCTGTCTGCTTTTCCAGTTTTTTTTCATCTTCGGCTGACCATGCTGTAATTTGATCATAATATTCCAGTAAACCGGAAAGCTCTTCATCGAGTTCAGCAAGAAGCGGCGCCGCCTTCAAAAAACGCGATTCATCGGTATCCCATAGACGGGCATCAAAACGGCTTGTCAGCTTGCGCACAGCCCGGGCAAAAAGGTAACGGGCTGCCGGTGTTTTATGTGTGCAGAGGACACGGGCAGCAGCCTTTGTTTCCAGCACGGTATCGCGTGTTCCCATGATCAAAAGATCAGCGGAGGCTAAATCCTTATGCCGTTTACAAGAGCCGCACATACAAGTCCAGCTGCCGTCTCCTTCACACGAAAGAACACGGGCAGTTTCAAGCGCTGTAGTAAGTTTTGCACTTGCATCAGGCCCGATAAAAAGAAGGGCGGGAGCAAGATTATTCCGCTTTATCGCTTCACATAAAAGATTGGTAGCGGGCTGACCGAGGACGTTTTCAAACATAAAACCGGAAACTCCTTGCTTTATCAAACCTGCTTGGAAACTTCCGTTTCCGGACAGGTCTATTCTCTATGATTTAGAGAATACCGCTCCCCTTGATCATATAGAGAACATCATCAACCCCAATGGGAAAGGGAGCTATTGCCCGCACAATGATGCTTTTTGAAAATAGATCATCCAAAGTGAAAAAAGGCTGCAGCTGTAAAATTGCAAGCAGAATAACAACAATAATATATGCCTCAAAAATACCGAGAAAGAAGCCTAAGGCATGATCAAGGCTTGCTAAAATCTGATTTTTGAATACGGCAGCAATCAGCATTTGAATCAGTTTGGTTACCAGAAATACGGAGATAAATATGATAAAAAATGCGATTATCTGCCGTAGGGCTGGAGACATACCGGTCAAAGGAAGGAGCTTTGCAAACGGACGGAAAAAGAGGATTCCGAGACCAAGTCCCGCTAAAAAGGCAGCAAGCGAAAAAAATTCTGCAACAAAGCCCCGCATACATACCTTAATCACTATAACAGCTGCAATAATAAGCAGCATAATATCGAATGCACTGAGTTTCATCATTATACCCACTGTTCTAAAAGATGCGCAATTTTGGCTGCCGGTTTATCACCAGCCAAAGCTGCAGAAGCCTGTGCCATAGCACGCAGCTGATCAGGATGCTCCACCAGCTGTGTCAGCTTTTCGCAGAGAACAGCCGGGACAGCATCACGAGAAGAAAGTACTAGAGCGGCTCCTTCCTGGGCAAAAAAAGCAGCGTTTTCAATCTGATCACCGCGACTGCTGCCTTTTTCAAGCGGAATAAGGATAAGCGGTTTTCCAGCAGCGGCAGCTTCCCAAATAGTATTTGCTCCCGACCGCGCCAGTACGAGATCAGCCGCAGCAAGCACATCCGGCATTTGTGAACCGATAAACGGAAAAGCACGGTACTGGCCGCTTAATTCGGGGTGATCTTGAGCCAAGCGTGCTGCAATATTTTCTCCCTGTAAACGGTGCTGAGCGCCTGTTTGATGCACTACAAAAAAATGCTCGGCTAAAAAAGAAATAGTTTGCTCTATCAGCAGGTTAATTTGCAGAGCGCCGAGACTCCCCCCTTGCACAAATAGGATGGGTTTATCCCCTGAATAGCGGATAAACGCTTTGCCCGCTTCAGAATTTGCTGCATAAAACTGCATCCTCACCGGATTACCGGTAACCGTAATCTTTTTTTGGAGCGCTGCCGGAAAAAACGACGCGGTTTTTGCGTATGACACAAAGATACGTGATGCAAAGCGTGTATTGATTTTGGTGGCAAGTCCCGGAGAAAAATCACACTCATGCGTGATAACCGGGATTTTTAAGAGCCGCGCAGCTGCACATGGAGGCACGGAGACAAAGCCCCCCTTTGAAAAAAGACAATCAGGCTTGAGCTTTAATAGGATAATCAGCGATGCGAAAAAACCGCCGATGATTTTAAACACATCAACGAGATTCTGAAAACTGAAATAGCGGCGAAGTTTTCCCGCTGGTATTCCATAAAAAGGAATGCCGGCGCTGCGCACATAGCTTTGATCGGTGCCGTTATTGGAACCGATCCAGAAAAGAGCAACACGGCGCTCCTGCTGCAGCACCTCTGCAACGGCAATTCCGGGAAAAATATGCCCCCCCGTTCCGCCGCCGGTAAACACAATACGATTCATATACGGCTGAGTATATCAAAAACACTCCAAGCATACAACGGTAGCAAGAGTACAAACTAGCTACCAAAGACCGATCGCTTCCGGCAGCAGCAGGCAGTTTTTTTGAGGGCTTAATTATCGAGACAGGCAATGCCCGGCAGAGTTTTACCTTCCAAGAATTCAAGAGATGCACCGCCGCCCGTGGAAACATGGCTCATTTTATCAGCAAGATGAAACTTATTGACTGCTGCCACAGAATCTCCACCGCCTACTACAGTAACAGCGCCTTTTCCGGTTGCTTCTGCAACAAGATGTGCTACTGCCTCGGTGCCGTGCGCGAAGGATTCAAATTCAAACACACCGACGGGTCCATTCCATACAATGGATTTTGCGCTGAGGATTTCAGCTTTGTAGAGTTCCAGCGTCTTGGGTCCGACATCCATACCCATAAGGGTATCGGGAATATCGCAGCCGTCTATTGCTACGGGTTTTGCATCGGCAGCAAAGGTTTCAGCACAGAGATGGTCAACCGGTAAAATGATTTTCACATTTTTTGCCTTGGCATCGGACAACAGTTTTTTTGCAGTGTCGATAAAATCATCTTCTACCAAAGACTTTCCGATTGAATGTCCTTGAGCTTTTAAGAAGGTATATGCCATACCGCCGCCGATAATCAAGGCAGCAGCATTTTTTAGCAGGCTATCCAACACCGCAATTTTTGATGAAACCTTTGCTCCGCCGATAATCGCAACCATCGGTTTTGGAGGATTGGTTACCATCGGTTCAATATAGCGTACCTCTTTTTCCATCAAGAAACCGGCAACCTTTACCTTCATAAATTGAGCGATGGTTGCAGTAGAGGCATGCGCACGGTGTGCTGTTCCAAAGGCATCATTCACGTAGACATCACCGTAGGAAGCAAGCTCGTTGGCAAGTATCTCCTGCTCTGCCGAGTCTTTTGCTGTTTCCTCCGGGTGAAACCGTGTGTTTTCCAGCATTAAGATACCGCCTTCAGGCAGAGAATCAACACAAACCTTTTGCCCCTTGCAGGAATCTGCGAGCTGCACCGGTTTTCCCAACAGCTTTTCAAGATACAGCGCAACCGGCTTCATCTTGTGCTTGCCGGCAATATAGGCATCTTTATCAAAGGGTTTGCCGTCTTTTGCCGCTTTTTCAGCAGCTTTTTTTGAATCTTTTGCAGGGTCGCCCAGGTGGCTCATCAGCACCAATGACCGCGGTTTTTGCTCTAAAATATAGGTAATTGTCGGAAGAGCCGCTACAATTCGCGTATCATCCTGTACAACACCGTCTTTCATCGGTACGTTAAAATCTACCCGCATGATAACACGCTTGCCATGCAGATCTACATCTTTCACTGTTTTAACCATAGTATTCCTCCATAGTGAATGGCTTTTGAAAAAGTTTTTCCATGCTTTCGTGAGAGCAGCCCGTAACACAGCCTTCCGAGTCCCGTAATTGCCGCGCTGCCGCATCGACACACTAGCCCTATTCGATAACTGCGTTTTCGAATAGGGCGACGAGTTCTAAATCGCACAAATAGCACGATTTAGAACATCGCATTTCAAGGTACCCTGTTCAGAAACGGAAGTGTCCGAACAGGTTTACTACTATACCATATCCTGAATAAAACTAAAAGGTACGATTAGATTCCGATCAGGACAATCCCACTAGAAATATCACATACAGTTCCTACCATAGTATACTAGCCGCTATCTAGCATATTTTTTGAAATTGTAATATATGACTAAAAACTGTTATTTTTAAAAGTTTTGCCATTTTATGATCACGGTTATAAAAAATTGTTATTAGGAGGATTTATCATGAAAAAGTATATCACCGGTGTTCTCATTATTATTATTGGCTTGCTGCTATTATTTGCTCCCTTCGGTTTTACACACGTGTGCTTTCCCAAAACTGACGGCAGCTTTATGAAGTGCCATTGGATGGGAGAAGCCGTCCGGATGCTCGGAGGACTGACTGCAGCACTCGGTATTATCTTTGTACTTATTCAAAAATCGAGGATAGGTCTTGCATTTGCACATATCGGCATTGGTATTTGCCTACTATTATTGACAACGGTTGTAATCGGGACCTGTAAGAATCCTGCGATGCACTGCAATGTTTATACAAAACCAACCGTAATGTTGCTTGCATCTGCGCTGATTATCATCAATAGTCTTTATCTCTTTTTGCATAGAAGAGAACTATTCTAACAAAACAGCTGCATTTTAAGTCTTTTGTAAATACACGTACATCTGCGTTACCGCTTTGCAAAAGACTTACAGCTTCTTTCTATTTCAAAACAAGTAGGCTAACGCATCACACGCGCATTTTTTAGTTTCACGCAAGAATCGCTGGTGAGCAACATACATCCCTGCATACACTGTCCCATCTAAATCAAAACCATAATCACAAAGTATACAAAATCGAACACTAAACTAAATTGAAATTGCACACTTGACTTTTGAAGGGGGGGGGGGGTATTATGGAAGAAAGTTTATTCTTTAAGAGCGTCATGCAAATGATTCGGTTACTTGCTTCGATTAATCGGAATTGTATGCAGCCTCACAAAGAAATGATAAGGAGTATCACTATGAAAATGCGAAACCTGTTACGAAGCATTCCCTTCCTGCTTCTTATGATGTCGGGATTAAGCCTTGTGCTGAATTGTAAAGGGCCCGCTTCCAATTCCACCCCAACTTTCTACACGGTAAGCTTTGACGCGCAAGACGGCTCTACGGTAGAGTCGCTTACGGTAGAACACGGTAAAACAATTGAAAAACCGACTGATCCGATAAAGGCTTCTTTTACCTTCAGCGGCTGGTATAAAGAAAGAGAATGTACAACGCCGTGGAACTTTACAACCGATACCGTTACCGCAGACATTACATTGTATGCAAAATGGACGCCGATTCCTCCTGCAACCGTTACCGTAACATTTACGGTGAAAGGCGGGAATGGTACACTTACAGCAAAAGCCGGTAATACGGAATTGACATCACCCGCATCGGTAAAAAAAGATACCGATGTTGCCTTTACACCCACCCCGAGCACCGGGTACGAAGTTGATTATTTATTGATTAACGGAGAAAAAAAATCCGGTACAACCGTTACGGTAAAAGCTGATAAAAATATAACGGCAATAGTTAAATTTAAAACACAAGGCGCTCCGGAAACACAACTTTTCACTGTTGATTATAAAGCCGAACCTGCCGCAGGCGGTTCAATAAGTGCAAAATATTCAGACGGTACGGCCTTTAGTTCTGGAGGAAAAATAGAAACAGGAACAAATCTTGTGTTTACCGCCGAACCGAATAGCGGATATGATATTTCTACATGGACAGGGGCAGCAGCGAGCCCTGATAAGAAGACTGCAACGCTCACTGTAACAGCAAACAGTTCGGTAACGGTAATGTTTATAAAACAATATGCGGCAAACCAATATACGGTAAACTTTGACACGCAAGGAGGCTCTACGGTAGCTTCTGTCAAAGTAGAACATGGTAAAGCAGTTACGAAACCGGCTGATCCGGTAAAAGCTTCTTTTACTTTCGGCGGCTGGTATAAAGAAAGAGAATGTACAACGCGGTGGAACTTTGCGACCGATACCGTTACTGCTGATATTACGCTGTATGCAAAATGGCAAACTACGTCAATTACCATTCACTTTGATCATAGCAAAATGTGGTGCTGGAAGCCTGGTGGAACTCTCGGTTCCGAAATTCACCCCGGCACCCAAGTTCAGGAAGGTGACGCGCTGGAGTTTATTGCGACACCGTCTACAGGACAGCAGGTTGACGCGTGGAAGATCGGTACCAAGGAACAGCCTGTAACAGGGCAGCGGTTTTATTACATCGTAAAGGCTCAGGATGCGGAACACGGCTTGCTCACCATTGACTATACGACAAAACCAGCAGCGAAAGGAATTGTTCAATTTGATAAGAGCAAAATGACTTGCACGCAAAACGATCACCCCATTGCCCCCGGTGCCCAAGTTTATGAAAATGACGAGCTGATCTTTACGCCGATACTGTCTAGCGGACAGGAGATTGACAAGTGGACGGTCAACGATAATATGAAAGAAAACGAGCGACCGCATTATTTTAGCTTTTATTACACCGTACGGGCTGCAGACCTACAGAGCGGCAGTCTTAAAATTGACTATACACTAAAATAAGCTGCGTAGGCGATCATACACACCTATTACTTCAAAAGCACGCGGGCGGGCTTCGGTGAATGCTGAAGCCCGCCCGTATATGTGCGCAACAGCAGCCGTACCGGTCTAATTTCCCGTTATTGCATTACCAAGTTCCCCTCAGCACTTATACGCTGCGTTCTTGGCGTCTCTAAGGCGAATTTATAGAAAAAACATGATTATCTGCTGATTTTCTTAGCCATTTTGCCATCCGTGCTGTATATACAAGCTATATGAAGCATGGAGGTGTGAATGACACAAAAACCTTTTGAAGAACTAACTATTTCCGATGATTTCATGTTCTGCAAGGTTATGGAATATGAGCCTATTTGTAGAGAATTTCTTGAAATGCTTTTTAGTGCTAAGATCGAGAAAATTACGTATCTATCGTCTCAGAACACCGTTACAGCCAATTCCGGAGCAAAAACCGTCCGGCTGGATGTACTGGTAAAAGACGGTTCGGATACATCCTACGATATTGAGATGTCGTTCTCCGCTAGACATCCGTGTCTAGCGGAGAACACGAGTTTTGCCATTCGGCAAAACGTCGCTGCTGCTTGAAATCACCGCCATCCTTGGCGGTACTGAAACGGAGTTGTGTAAAAAGCATACCTGCTCAGCTTTTATTTTAGAATAAGCTTTAGAACCACGGCGGGTTCTTAGGGTGAAACCCTAAGTCGCCATTTTTCTTTAGATGGGGTCGTAGGGGAAGACCTTTCTTTTTATCGAAAAAAAAGAAAGGTCTTCCCCTGATTTTCTCTTACAAGATGGAACTAAAAAGATTATACTAAATGCGGGTGCATTTAAAGAAACAGGTAATAAAGAATTACAAGGCTTTTTACTGTACGTAAAAACAGGCAAAGTAACGACAGCATATACAGGGAGGATAGAACAGATGATACAAACCGTAAAACGCAACGAACAACTGAGGAAAGAATACCATATATTACCGGCAGTATTGATGGATGCCTTTGATGAAGGTGAAGCACGCGGCTCCCGCCAAGCAAAGCTTGAAACAGCGCGGTTGATGAAGCAAGCCAATTGTGAAATACCGTTTATCGAAAAAATGACCGGCCTTAGCCAAGCAGAAGTGGAAGCGCTAAAATAATGGGGAATGGAGCGCAATCCATCGCGTACTGACAAGATGGCAGTGGTTCCAAACAGTATCGAGTTTTCCGCATTTTTCTTATTCCGCATCTCCGCCGTCGAGGTCAAGCTCTCCGCTCATAGACGTTTCCGAAGCGGACGGCACAATATCGTCTTCATCCTCTCGCGCAACAGCATCCAAACCGATGAGCAGATCGGGGCTTTCAATATCAAGAATTTTAACACCCTGTGCGGCGCGCCCCATCACATTGATGGAAGAAACTTGCACACGGATAGTCTTTCCCTGCCCGGTGATGCAGACAATTTCGTCATCATCGGCAACTGCAAGCAGCCCGACAACCTCGCCGGTTTTTTCAGTAATAGTATACACCTTTTGCCCGCCGGTACCGCGCCCATGCGGAGAAAACTCGGAAAAGTCAACCCGCTTGCCGTAGCCGTTCTCGCTCATCACGAGAAGTCTGCCGTCATTCACACGGAGCGCTCCGGTCAGCTCATCCCCGCCGGACAGCCGAATACCAATAACACCATGCGAAGCACGTCCTTGATCGCGTATTTCGGTTTCGGAAACACGGAGCGCCTGCCCCTGCCGGGTTACCAGCATCAGCTCATCTTTACCGGTCGTAAGGATTGCACTCACCAGCTTATCCCCTTCATCCAGCTTAATCGCGATAATACCGCGGGTTTTGGCATTCTGGAAGCTATCGGTCTGCACCTTCTTCACAATACCGCCTGCTGTCGCCATCAGTAGGTATGTGTCACTACTAAACTCTTTTAAGGACACAATCGTGGTAATTTCCTCGTCGGAAGATACGGCGAGCAACGATTTGATATGAGAACCACGGCTTGAGCGGCTCGATTCGGGGATTTCGTGTACCTTAACCCAGTACGCCTTCCCCTCATTGGTGATAAACATAATGTAGTCGTGCGTAGAAGCGGTGAAAATCTGATCGATAAAGTCATCTTCAACCAAGGCTGCCGAGTTGGAACCCTTGCCGCCGCGGTTCTGCCGCTTGTAGGCGGTAACCGGCACCCGCTTGATGTAGCCGAGATTGGAAACCAGCACTACCATCTGCTCTTTTTTGATGAGGTCTTCGATGTTAATCTCTTCTACCTCATCGCTGACAATATCGGTACGGCGGTCGTCGCCGAATTTTTCTGCAAGCTCAGAGGTTTCCTGCTTAATAAGCGCAAGAATCTTTTCAGGATGCGCTAAGAGGTCTTTCAAATGCTCAATCAGCAGTTCAAGCTCCCGCAATTCCTTGCGGAGGTCTTCAATTTCGAGGCTGGTGAGGCGCTTGAGCTGCATATCAACGATGGCCTGCGCCTGTATGTCGTCAAACGAGAACCGCTCCATCAATGCATTTTTCGCTGTTGCCGTATCGCGGGAGCCGCGGATAATCTTAATCACCTCATCAATGTTGTCGATGGCGACGATAAGAGCGCGTAAAATATGGGCGCGCTCTTCAGCTTTTTTGAGGTCGAAGCGGACGCGGCGGGTAACAACCTCCTGCCGGTGCGCAACAAAGTAGCCGACCAGCTGCTTGAGCGTCAGCGTTTGCGGACGCCCATCCACCAACGCAAGGTTGATAACGCCGAAGGAGGACTGGAGCGCCGTCTTGGAAAAGAGCTGGTTCAGCACCACCTTTGCGATTGCTCCCCGCTTCAGCTCGATAACCAGCCGTAAGCCGGCGCGGTCTGAGGTTTCATCGTTGACTGCTGCAATCCCTTCTATCACTTTTTCACGGGCAAGGTCGCCAATCTTCGCAACGAGCGCCGTGGTGTTTACCTGATAAGGCACTTCGGTAAAGATAATCGTTTCCTTGCCCTTTTTATCAACCTCGATATTGAACCTGCCGCGGACTAAAATCTTCCCGCGTCCGGTTTTAAACGCCTGCCGGATGCCCTTTTTACCAAAGATAATGCCGCCGGTCGGAAAGTCAGGTCCCTTAATATACTTGGCAAGCTCATCAATGGTAATATCAGGATTGTCGATATAGGCGGATACCGCTTGAGCAATTTCGCGTAGGTTGTGCGGCGGCATATTGGTTGCCATACCGACGGCAATACCGCTTGAACCATTCGCCAATAGGAACGGAAATTTGCCCGGCAGAACGGTTGGCTCCTGCGTAGAATCATCAAAGTTCGGAATAAAATCAACGGTATCTTTTTTGATATCCTCTACCATCGACTCTGCAAGCCGTGCCATCTTTGCTTCCGTATAACGGTAGGCTGCAGGCGGGTCGCCGCCGATGGTACCAAAGTTTCCTTGCGGATGGATTACCGGATACCGAAGGGAAAAATCCTGCCCCAAGCGGACAAGTGCATCATATACGGAGGCATCGCCGTGCGGATGGTAACTTCCCAGTACATCACCGACAATCTTAGCGCATTTGCGCGTCGGTCCCGAATAGCGCAAACTCTTCTCTTCCATTGAATAGAGGATTCTGCGGTGTACCGGCTTCAAGCCATCCCGCACATCAGGCAGGGCACGGCTCACAATAACCGACATCGAATAGTCTATATATGCACGTTTTACTTCAGTTTCAATCGGAATGGGGATTAATACCCCGCCTTCCGGCGTTTTTATCTCTTCCACGGTTCAGGATTCCTTACAGACTGTTGTTGATAAACCAAAAATTCGCCTCATTATACTATGATATGCTGAAAAAGTAAAGGCAGCGGGAAATCCGAAACCATCAGTGCTCAAAAGCTCATGCTAGGGATCACCTGTTGCTTTTTAGCAGCAGGTTCTATACACTACCGGCTACTTATGGCGAATCCAAAGCTCTTTAGAACAATTGATAAGGCTGTATCAGAATATAACATGATAGAACCCGGTGATAGAATACTCATTGCTGCATCAGGCGGAAAAGATTCAACAGCTCTTGCCGAGTACTTTGCTGCACGGCTTCAACGAAAACATCCCGTATTTGAAGCAGCAGCTCTGCATATTGCAACAGATATAGGCTCGCCTTTTGCACCGGCACTGGCAGATCGTTTTCGCGACTGGGGAATAGATGTAACAATTAAAACAATTTCCGTACTAGAACGGCTAAAGGCAGGAAAAAAAATGAACTGCTGGTGGTGCTCAAGTCAGCGCAGACTCGAACTCAGCAGATATGCTCAGGAACATCAATTTAATAAGATTGCGCTTGGGCATCATCTGGATGATATACTGGAAACAGTTCTGATGAATGCCCTCACCAAGGGAGAGCTGGCAGCAATGCCGCCGGTGCTCACGTTCGAAAAGTTTCCGGTTACCTTTATCCGCCCGCTATGTCTTGCAGACATTCCTATGATTGTCCGCCATGCTGAAATGCAGGGGTATATCTCTTCTACCTGCACTTGCAATTATCAGGCAAATTCAGGCAGAAAGAGCGCCCGCTCCCGGCTTGAGGCACTCACCGGCGGCAGCTATGAACTCAAGCGCAAGTTCTTCGATGCGCTACGGAACATCAATACCGAGTATTTGCCCTAACGGAAACTGCCGTTTGGTGACAACAGATTATCTTGAAATGCGATGTTCTCAATCGAACTCTTTGTGCGATTGAGAACTCGTCAACTTGTTCAAAAACGCAGTTATCGAACAAATTGAACGCGGCGGTGAATTTAGCATTGCCGCGTCCGCAAAACCTTACCGTGAAATTTGTGCTGCAGCTCCGATTGTCCGGTGCCGCTCTTCCCACGGGGACGCTACACGATTTACATCGGAAACAACAAGGAAACAGCGTGTTGCCTTATTGAACCAGCTTTTATTGTTTTCGTCCTTCCGCAGTATATACTGACATTTTTTTCCATCGGTAGAAAACACCCGGCATCCGTTTACCGGCAGTCCAGCCGGATCAATCATCGAACCGGAGTCGCGGTAGTATTCTTCATCAGGAATGTCAAAATAAAAGTAAGCATTTTTTACCCGTTCATCGTTGATGGAAAAAATAATTTCAATTGTTTCAGTATCGCGGGAAACAGATTGAATAACCGGAAATTCAAGTGCGGCTTGTTCACCGGCAGCTTGTACAACCGGTACCACCATCGGAACGATCTTTTTTGTAGTGTTGCCCGCACTGGCACTTGAGTCGATAGTGATCGTTTGACCGCCAATACCGGTAACATTCAGTTCCTTCTCAAAAGGCTTTTGTCCTGCAAGGGTGATCGACACAAACCATTTTCCTAAAGAAACGGCCCCTTCCCCATCTCCTGCTGCAAGATGCTTAAAGGTCAACAGTTTGTTTTTGGTATCAATTTCCATTAAAGTCTGTGCAGTTTCCGCATCGAGACTCCAGATATCGGTGGGCGAGAAAAAAGCTGCTTCTTGGAAATCCTTAGCTGTTAACTCTCCCTTGTACTGCGCAAGAATGGTAACAAACATCTTTCCGCTGCCCTTATACTGCTTGGATACAAAAGAAACATCTGCTTGCTCAATCATCCACGAGGCATCAACAATCTGTGCCGAAGCAATATATGGAGCCTCTTCTTTCTGCACAGTCTCCTGAGTCTTTGTGTTTACGGCATCAGACATTGCAGCATTCTGGCGTGATGCATCTTGCTCCTGCGCCGTATTTTTTGTGTCAGCCTTCACGGTATCTTTTTTAGCAGTTTCTTTTTTCACTGTTTCTTTCTTTGTAGTGTCAGCCTTAGCCGTGTCCTTCTTAGCGGTGTCTTTCTTTACCGTCTCTTTTTTGGCGGTATCAGCTTTTACTGTCTCTTTCTTTCCGATGTCTTTCTTGGCAGCCTCAGCTTTAGCCGTGTCCTTTTTATCGGTTTCTTTCTTTACCGTCTCTTTTTTAGCAGTATCAGCTTTTACTGTCTCTTTCTTTCCGATGTCTTTTTTAGCCGTCTCAGCCTTTGCCGTGTCCTTTTTAGCGGTTTCTTTCTTTACCGTCTCTTTTTTGGCTGTATCAGCTTTTACTGTCTCTTTCTTTCCGATGTCTTTTTTAGCCGTCTCAGCCTTTGCCGTGTCCTTTTTAGCGGTTTCTTTCTT
>NZ_JBQNBW010000005.1:0-63566 GCF_052169735.1 Treponema sp. | reverse complement strand
TTATACTGTTTCTTTGCATTTTGTCAAGACCTCTGTTTATAATAAAGCAATGCTTATGCAGCTCACTGTAAATATCGGTTAAGAAAACTATATTCAGCAATAAATTCCAGATGATTGTATCATAAAAAAGCCTAGCCTGCAAGAAAAATTATGTCTGTTCTGAACATTTGACACAGAAGGCATTTTCCTTTTATACTGCACTAATATGACAATAGCTGGTAGGAATAGAATTTTAATTTTAGGTATTTGTTTCAGTACACTGCTGCTTGCTGTTGGGATTGTCTGCTGTGTTATCATTATCAAACAGGGAATCCTTGCCGGTATGATTTCTGCACCGAAGCGTACACTGTGGATATTTCAGCAGCCGCTTTTACGCTATACCAATTATGCTGCAATGATACGGATTACCTCCCTACCGATTATCGCGGTTATTATGCTCTTCAGTATCTTTTTTTTATTTGAAAAAACGCATGCCTTGGAGATTTCCTTTTTTAGTTTGTTTATTTTTTCGCTCTCTGTGGAATCTTTACAGCTGCTCTTCCCTTTACAAAAAGCGTATCCGCTGCTCATCATTTTTTCTGCATCCATTGCGCGTACCATCTTCTTTTTCCGCTTTTTTGCCTGTCTTTCGCTTTTAACCGCCAGTTTATTTGCGCATAAAACATTTACCAGAGAAATAGGCGCTGCTATCTTTCTGCTGAGCTTTATATCTTTTGCACTCGCCCACAGTATTCCGATAAACACGGTCCGGGCATTATCCTTTTTTTCCTTTTCAGAATCGTACCGCTCCCTGCTCTATTCTTTTCACACAATTATCTGTGCACTAGCAGTATTTTCATTCTTATTTGTAGGAATCTTCCGCAGTATTTCTGAATATCGGCAAGCAGCCCTGTGGCTTTTCATAATACTAATTGCCCATATAGTTTTGTTATACACCGGTTCGTGGGTATTTACAGCTGCAGGAATCACAACCTTAGCCGGAGGATCATTCCTCTTTTTGCGTGCTATCCATCAATTTTACCTTTGGCAGTAGTAGGAATTGCTGACACCGGCTGTATCATATCCCCCTACACTCCCCTTTTGAAGAAATACTAAAGATAATATTTTCGATGTTCAGGATATACACCTCGTTTTAAAACCCGGTTAACTTGCTCAAGCAATACGTCTCTATCTTGCGGCAGCGTACCCTTTAAAGTAAGAAAATTTGAAGCATGATTGGAACGGAAAATTACCGGGGCTTTCATCTGTTCCGTATGAATGTTTTCCAGAATAATTTTCAGCTCCCGTACTACCTCTTCTATTCCGACAACGGTATATCTTCCCTCCGCTGCTTCTTTTGTAAGATAACTGCCGTCTTCCAACCGGAGCGTCAAAAGCCCCACATACGTCAGGTACATCTGAGAGATAATGTTACCGGTTTTTATTGCATGCTGCGTATTATCGCGCTCAGCTCCATTAATTCCTAAAATAAAGGTTGCCGACAGGTCCATACCGGCATCCCCCACCTTATGCGAAAGGGTAATGAGTTCATGCGCTGTTGTACCTTTCCGGATGAACTTGAGCGTTTCATCATCTCCGCTTTCTACCCCAAGGTACAAGAGTGTCAAGCCTTTTGACGCAAGCAGTTTGAGTTCCTCCGGTGACTTTTGCCGGATATTGAGATGAGTCGCGTAACAAGAGACCCGTTTACACTGAGGAACCGCAGCGGTAATTGCATCCAACACTGACACTAAAAACTCCGTCGGGGCGGAAAGAGCATCGCCATCAGCTAAAAACACCTTGTCGATATGACGGTAATGTTCCGCAAACATTGCCAACTCTTTTTTAATGGTCTCAATCGGTTTAATATGAAACTTTTTTGTCTGATACATGCCGCAAAAAACACAGCGGTTGTATGAACAGCCGATTGTTACCTGCAAAATAAGTGAATACGCCTCGCTCGGCGGTCGGTACAACGGATAGTCATAGGGATCGTACAATTGCATAAGATTCCTCATTTAGAAAAAAAGACTAGACCTATTCGATAACTGCGTTTTCGAATAGGTCGACGAGTTCTAAATCGCTCAAATAGCACGATTTAGAACATCGCATTTCAAGGTAACCTGTTCAGAAACGGAAGTTTCCGAACAGGTTTACTGTGCCGAAAACATCGTAAAAGAGTTTTCCAAACAGTAATATGATTACTCCGATCATCAGAGGTTTAATAAAGGCGGTTCCTTTTTTGATGGCAAAGCCGGCCCCGATATAATTTCCCACTATTCCGAAAAATGCAGCAGGTACCGCAATGGAATAAATAATCTTTCCGCCAACCACAACTGCGATAAGAGAGGCATAGTTCGATGCAAGATTGAGAAGTTTTGCATTACCCGATGCTGTTTTCAGATCATATTTCAGCCATGCAGAAAATACAATAATAGCGATGGTACCGGTTCCCGGTCCGATTAATCCATCGTAAAAACCGATCACAAGCCCAGCAAAAGCTGCCAGTAGAAACGCTTCCTTTTTAGGAATCGTATGCGCTTGATTGTCAGCTCCAAAATTCCGCTTAAAAAGAAGGAGTACTGCAATAATCGGTAAAATAATAACCAATACCGTTTTTAAGGTATCTTGATTGATCATTAAGGCAAGCCGCATTCCAAAATAAGAAGCGATAAACGAACACCCCGCGGATACGGCTGCCACTTGCCAATCTACCGCTCCGTTCTTAAAAAAACGTGCAGCAGAAAATGTTGTGCCGCAGCTGGCGGAAAATTTATTACAGCCGATAGCAGTATGAGGCGGTAATCCAACAAACAGATAGGCAGGCAGAGAAATTAATCCGCCTCCGCCTGCGGCAGAATCAATAAATCCGGCAAGAAAGACAAAGAACCATAAAAAGGCAAGTGCCCAAATAGTCAAATTCATAAAAGGCAGTGTAGCACTATTTCATTGATGTGTATACGGAACAGTCAGCCTCGCATCATGGGTATTTTAATGCAGATGTTTTCCCATAATCAACAATCCCGACGCGGCATGTGAGCATTCTCCCTCTCTTCTATGACCACCCCTCTCGAATAATTTACTTGCAAATCAAAGGTTAAGGATATACAATAGGTACTATCATTTTTATAAAATTATCTCAAAATAGTCTAAGAACGGAGGTGTCATGCGGGATAAAAAAAGAAAAATTGCAGTGATTGTCGGCTTAACGGTTGGCGGGCTGATCATTGGGATGAATATTCTTCAAACATTGTATATCTCCGATCGGATTAAACGCTCCGTTACGGATGAATATGTAACAACTAGTGTGCAAATTGCAAATGCATATTCGCTCGCCATAGCAAATAAAATGGATGAATATATGGAGAGTATGCGTTGTTATACTGACGCCGATGTAATCGCTTCAGCAAATGATGCATTAATTGTTGCATGGATGAGAGAGCATGTAAGTACACGCAGAGCTTTTTTCTCTTCCGTTATGTATGTGGATAAAAACGGACAGGCTTACAAAGATACCGGCGGAGAAACAAGTGTTGCCGATACGGACTTTTTTGCCGCTATTATGCAGCATCAGAAAAATGAATATATAGATAATCCTGTTGCAGATCCCGATACAGGAAAAACGGTGTTTCATGTAGCCCGTGCTGCAAAAGTAAACGGAAAAATACAAGGAATTTTCGTTGCATTGGTTTCGATAGAAACACTTCAGTATATGATAAACTACATACGGCTTGGAGAAACAGGATATGCGTGGATTATTTCAAATGACGGACGAATCCTTGCTCATTATGACCAATCATATATATTAAAGACGAATATTTTGCATTTGCCGAAAGAGTCTATTGTACAATTAGCCCGTGCAGCTGCAGACGGAGGTATGGGTTCCGGTTGGATTGACTCTCTTGACGGTTCGGCAAGTAAGGATTTTGTTGCATATACGCCTATTGCGAATACTCCGTGGGTTTTTGGTCTTTCGATAAAAGATTCACAAGTGTACCAAACAGGAAATGCCCTGCGCTCTTTTATGTTCGCAACCGGTGCCGTTATATGTGCAGTTCTTTTTGTGATGTGCATTTTAGTAACGGGAGGCTTCTTAAAACCGTTAGTTGCGGTTGTTAAGTCTATCAATAGTATTGCATCCGGGCAGGCAGATTTAACAAGTAGAATTTCAGTCCATTCAAATAATGAAATAGGGGCTGTGGTACACGGCTTCAATATGTTCACAGAAAAACTACAGACAATTGTAAAAGAAATTAAGCAGTCTGAAAATAATCTTGCCGCAGCCGGTGATGAACTTCGCTATTGTGCTCAGGACACCTCTACTGCCATTGAGCAAATACTTTCGCATATCAGCAGTATGAATGAAAGAATTGCATACCAGTCGGATGGGGTTGATAGCACCGTTGCCTCTATTAACGAAATTACCGGCAGCATACAGCTCGTTGAGCAAATGATTGAAGAACAGTCTTACGGCGTAATGCACGCTTCTACTGCTATCACTGAGATGGTGGAAAACATAGGCTCCGTCAATCAATCGGTAGAGCGTATGGCAGAAGAATTCACTAATTTGGAACACAAAGCTGTCGACGGAGCCTCTAAACAGGAAGCAGTAAACAGCCGCATTACACAAATCGAAGCAGAATCTCAAATGCTGCAGGAAGCCAATGCGTCAATCGCAAATATAGCCTCACAGACAAATCTGCTCGCGATGAATGCTGCGATAGAAGCTGCTCATGCGGGCGAAGCGGGAAAAGGCTTTAGCGTTGTGGCGGACGAGATTAGGAAACTTTCTGAAACCTCAAGTCAGCAATCAAAGACAATCGGAACGCAGCTGCAAAAAATACGAGAGTCAATTAATTCCGTTGTTGCAGCTTCTATGCAATCAAAAGAGGCATTTAAATCTGTTGTAGATAGTATTCAGGCGACAGATGAGGTTGTCCGCAGCATCCGTTCTGCTATGACAGTTCAGGCAGAAAATTCGCAGCAAATACATCAAACCCTGCGCGGCATAAATGATAAAACACAAGAAGTTCATTCGGCTTCTTCAAAAATGACAAAAGAAAGCGAATCTATGCTCAATCAAGTTCAAAATCTTGAAAATGCAACAAAAAACATGCAGGACAGCATGGCAGAGATGCAAACCGGTGCGGAAAAAATCAATGGTACAGAGGAGGCTCTTTCCAAAATTGTTGAGAAACTCAAAAACTCGATTGAAGGAATCGGTGCACAGATCGATCAGTTTAAAGTATAGGGAACAGAGGAAAAATAATGAAAAAAGCTTTTTATAACATATATGTGCTTTTTTGTATGATAAGTTTGATAGGATGCGGAAAAAATGCAGCTGATCAAAAGATCAATGTTGGAGCGCTCATACGAGCAGATTCGGAAACCTTTCTTATTGCTTATAAAGATGCGCTGGTAAAATCTGCTGCAGAAAATAATGTAAATTTGCAAGTTTATTTTTGTAATAATGATAGTGCCGTACAGCTGGATCAGGTAAAGAATCTGTTGACAAATGGAGTAAAATATTTTGTGATTATCCCTGTAGATACGGGGCTGACGGAACAGATCGTACAGCTTATCCGTTCAAAGGGAGGGGCTGTTGCTTTTTCCAATATTCTGCCTTCCGATGCGGCGCTTGACGCTGATAAAAATGCCTTCCATGTTTCTTCTGCAGAAACTGCTGCCGGGGAGTTTCAAGCGCAAATTCTTGACGGGTATTTCAAAAAAAATCCGGGTAAACTTTCAGACAAGACGGTCAAAATTTTATATCTGAATGGAGAAGAAGGACACAGCGCTCAAATTTTTCGGCGGCATGGTTTTATGAACGAATGTACGGCAAGAGGGTACCGTGTAGAGGTTGTTGCGGAAGGAAGCGCCAATTGGGGCATGGCAATAGCGCGGCAACTCACTGATAACTGGATAAAGAAAAACCTTGCCTTTGATGCTATCATTGCACAAAATGATGATATGGCGCTGGGTGCAGTTACCGCCTTGATTGCAAACCGCCGCACTGATGTTCCCGGCGATTCCAATAAAGATGCTGACGGCGATGGAACGGTATTGGCTGTTCCTGTTATCGGAGTTGATGCAACAGATGCAGCACGGGCTTCCATCCGGGAACATAAGCTGTATGCAACTGTTTTACAGGATGCTGCGGGGCAAGCTGCAACTGCTTTAGAGGTTGTGGTACAGTGTGCAAAGCATGGAAACACACAAGGGTTTTCCACAAAAGCGGGTATAAAAGCCTTGGATGCCGTTACCCAAGAGGCTCCCGCTACCCGGCGATCCGTACTGGATCAGTGCTTTATGGTTCCGTTCGTACCGGTAACGGAATAGGTATACTCGATTATCCTTTATTTATCCTTATATTCATGCGGAGGACTCATGCTCACATGCCGCGTCGGGGGTGCTGATTCCAGTGTATCACCGGATGGAGAGATGAGATAGAGCTTCCAACTCCTGTGCAAGCATTTGCATTGCATGGGTATATGTTTGCTCCCGGATTTCGTCCCGCGTCCCACAGAAGACAACCCGTTCGCAGTATACAGATCGTTCCGCCGCATTCCCTGCACAGGCGATACACACCGTGCCCACCGGGGTTTCTTCCGTACCTCCTGAAGGACCTGCCAATCCGGTTACGGCAAGGGCATAGCACCGAGTACCGGATGCTGCCGACGCAATCGATAAAGCTCCTTCCGCCATTGCTTTCGCTGTTTCAATACTCACCACACCGAAACGCTCTATTGTCTCTTTCGGGACAGAGAGTACGCGCTGCTTTGCTTGTATTGAATAGGTTACAAAACCGCCCCAGAAAACAGCGGAAGCACCGGGTACATCGGTAATATGCTTAGCAATGAGTCCCCCTGTTAGAGACTCGGCGGTAACGAGCAGCAGCTGTCTGTTTTTTAAGGTATCAAGAATAGGTTGAAGGTGCAGCATCATTAGGAGCGGAGTTTCTGTTTCAGCTGATCAGGCTCTAGGGAAAATAAAGAGTTTTCGGCTCCTGCCGCATCCCGGATCATATGCACAGCCCCTTCAAAAGAAACTCCATCGGCAATCTTAATGCGGGCGGCACGGACATCTCCACGCACCACACTACCAGTCCGCAGCTCTATTTTATCAGCAGCTGTTATAGAACCATACACCGTGCCTTCAATGATAATGGATGCAGCTCTGATATATTGTGTTTTACACACAGCGCCTTTTTCAATCAGCAAAAAGCCTTGTGCATCTATAGCCCCTGAAAAAGCCCCCTGGATATGGAGATCTTCAGTAAATTTCAGAAACCCATCAAACACCGTTTCTTTTCCTAAAACGGTCAATTTCTTTTCTTTATCAATTTTTTTCATGAGTCTTTCCTTTCCGCAGTATAGCCCGGACAAAACCGATAATCAAGATACATACTGCCAGTAGTGTGATAAAGATGCCCAGTACATCCCCCCAATAGGTATACAATGTCTGAGACTGTTCCTGTAGGATCGGCACATCGGTACATAAAAAGGCTTCCGTGAACGGCGGGAGCATTGCAGTAATATACCCGTAGGGGCTTATTGCAGCGGTTTGCCCTGATGCTGTTGCCCGCACCATGGGCAAACGTGTTTCTACCGCACGGAATACCGCCATACTGAGATGCTGATATTGACATGCGGTGCTTTTTGCCCATGCATCATTTGACATATTGATCAACAGTTTTGCACCATGCCGGGCAAAGCGCCGTGTAATATAGCCGAAGGTATCTTCAAAACAAATCGGTACCGAAAAATCCAGCCCATTTACCGAAAATACCACCGGCTCAGTTCCCTTCTCCCAAAAATGAGTATCGTTTGCAATGAGAGCGTCATACACAAAGGGAAAGATACTGCGATAGGGAAAATGCTCCGTAAACGGAACCAAGTGCATTTTCCGGTACCGCTCAGGGTTCGGCGGCAGCACGTTTTCTTTCGGACGAAACAGCAATGCAGCATTATAATCAGCCCGGTCTAGACTTTCTCCGTTCGTTAGATCCCGTACAGCATCATCATTTCCTATTAAAAAAGGAACAGACTGCTCGTTCACGTAAGTCAACAGCTCATGTACCAATTCAAACAGCTCTCTATCTTCCCGATATTGGTAATGCCAAGCAATACGAGGGATAAAAGCTGTTTCCGGCCACACAACAAGCGCCAGCCCGGGATTTTCGGTAATAGCTTGCTGTGATAATGATTTCAGCGTTTTTAAATCTTTTTTGTATGCCTCAATACCGCCGACCCAAGGATCGGAATTAGGCTGAATAAGTGCAATACGGGCTGTTGACAGTTCCTGATGAGCGGATTGTTGTACAGCAACACCGAAAATTAATGAGCCGATCATACAGCAGCACCAGAGTACTGCCGCAACACGCTCATGCCGTGCAAATGCCCAAAAGCCGCTGAACCAGCACCGTACCGGCTCCGTACAGTGTTCCTTTATTGCTCCGGCAATCCATGCAGAAGGAAAACACACCAGGGCTGAGACACCCCACACACCAAAAATTGATGCAATTTGAATAATCGGAGTCCACTTCCATTGAGAATATCCAACAAGTCCGTAGGAAAAGCCGAGAAACCCGAGCGTTTTAATATACTCATAGGCAACCCAAATCAGCCATTGCACAATGTAGGAGAAACGGGGAAACAGTATATCTGCTGCCTTCAGCAAGGGGATTGTCAGCATGTAATAGCAGAAATATTCTAATGCGACAATGTACATTGCAAGCGGATGGAAGCCCCACAACCAGTAGCTGAAAATACAATAATTGAGCATTCCATAGAAACCGCCGCATAAGAATGAGGTTTGAAAAGAAATACGCCGTACTAAAAGGAAAAGCGGTATGAAAATAAAATAAGCAAAAAGAGGCAGCCCGGTTGGGAATAAAAACCCGGGCTGAGAAAGAGCAAAAAGAAAAGAAGAACTTACTAACAGGAGTACATTTATACCCCAAGCGGTAAGTTTTCTATTTTTTTGCATCGGGCTCTTCCTGCTCTGTTATAGGGCGAACTGCCGCGCTCAATATTTTACCGGGACGGAATACAACCACCGAATGAGGTGCCGTATCGACTAACTCGCCTGTTTTAGGATTTCTCATTCCTTTACGGCCTTTACGGAATTGAACGGAAAAAGTACCGAATCCCCGAATTTCTATTGTTTCTCCCCGTTCCAGCGCCTGAAACATTTCTGCAAAAAATAAATCGCTAACCGAGTGAATATCTTTCAGCAAATGATCTGTTTTTTTATAAATTGCATCAACAATACTTGTTTTTGTTTGTTTTTGCGGTTTTATTTTTTTTTGTTTACTCATCTTTAACCTTCCAGGTGGAATCAAAATATATTATAAGCAGCCTAGCAAAACAACAGCAAAATTAACATGAGCTTACATGTCATTTCACAACGAGCAGTAGGCAGAAGCGTAAGAAGGGTCCATTCATACCAAAGTTGTTCCAATCTTTAAACAACCAAAAAAATTCACAAGAAGCCTACACAACATCACATACTGAACATCAAGCCTCTTTAACAGAATAATCGGCTGAGTAAGATTAGAAACAACGAAAATGTAAAAAGGTAAATACGCTATTTCGCAGAAAAAGTTACATTATACAATTTTTGCATACGGGACTTTTTACGTGCAGCAGCATTTTTTGTGATAATTCCCTTCCGTGCAGCGCTATCAAGTTGATGAGCAAGCTCTTTCAACAAAGCTGTTGCGCTATCAGCATTTTTTTCGACAACGGCAAGCGTATATTTTTTTGCACAAGTACGTGCTGCAGATTTCACCGATTTATTGCGGATTCTGCGGACTTCGCTCTGTTTATGCCGCTTGATCGCAGATGCATTATTTGCCATTTAAGACCTCCAAATAATTCTTATAGCATAGTATACAGACTAATAATATTAAACCATATCGATCTTTTTTGCAATAGCTGTCCGTAATTTCTTCTCCTCTCTAGCTGGCAGCCCCAGAGCAACAGCATTATCAAGATCATGTGAGGCATTTCCCAACTGATCTTCTTGAAAATATGCCAAGGCTCGGCGGAAGTATACATGAGGCTGATAACCGTTAATCTCCAGTGACCTGGTGAATAGGGTGATAGCTTCCGTATTCCTATCTAACATCATAAGTACAATACCGGCGTAATAATATGAATGAAAATTCTTCGGATTTTCCGTCAAGCTTAAAGAAAAATCCTGATACGCACCTTCATAGTCGCCTTGTGCAAAAAATGCCATCCCGCGGTGCTTGTACACTATCGAAGCTACAAGTTTATTCGGTTGTTGGTTTAATATCTTGGTATAGAGAGCTTCAGCTGTTTCAAAGTCTCCGCGGTTGTGCGCTCTAATTGCATGAAAAATAATACTATCAATTGTTTCCAAGCTGGAGCCGTGTCGACTAGATTCCATAGGCTGCACTTCTGATGCTCCAGTATACGAACCAAGTATTTCGTTGGTAAAATCATCTGCACGAGAGTAAAATTGCTCACGGCGCTTATCAAGCTCCGTATTTAAGCTATTTTGAGCATCCCGAACTTCTTGGAACAGAATATCTGCAAGGTTCAAACTCGCGTTAATTGAAGCGAATTTTCGTTTAAGCGGAAAATCAAAAGGAGAAAATTCAAATTTATAAATAAGCTCATGTTCAACCTCTGCCCACGCATCTTGTAAAATCGTTCTAATTTGTACCTCAAAAATAAGATCACGCGGCAGCAATAAGCCGACTTTAAAACTTTCAGGGATAACAGCTAAAACATGAGTTGATTCATAGCCGAATTCATAAAACGTACGGTTAGCCCCTTTCCGCTCAACTTCAATGATAGAAAAATTTTTTATTAAAAGTTTTTCAACCTCATCAAGATTTTGTAAAAAAGGACAAATAATCCGAATTCCAATTAAGTCAGTTGTTACGGGAAAATCAATTAAGGGATCAATAGGCGGAAATTTTAACAACTTTGAATAATAACTATCAAAACTTTTTACACGGGTTTTATAAGACGGTAATGCTGAAACTTTAATAATTGACCGTAAATGATCTTCCAAACGTTTCAGTAAAACAGTAAAGTGAGCTGAATAATCAAGATATTGTTTTTTTAATGCTTGCTTATCGGGTATCCATACGGTAGTAAAAGACATAGCACCTAAAAGATTAGAATAAAAAAATAGGCGGTACATACATACCGCCTATCACCTTATGCAATCAATTAATTATTGATTTGCGTTTTCAGAAGCGCCAGCTGCTGCTGAACCTTCAGAAGGAGTAAATCCAGCTTCAGTTGCCATCTTCTCCTGCTCCAAGAAGCGAAGCACCTGTGTGTGTCCAAAGCGGGCAACCTCGCGCTGCTTGCGTTCGTTGTTCAACTTTGTCTGGATACCCCAGATATTTTCATCAGCAAAATCACGGACTGTGTTCAGCACTGCTTTGTCATAGATGAGCTTAACATCTTTGAAATAACCAACAAAACCGCCGCCATCATGTGCTGCATCGCGGGTTACTAAGAAGCCGACAAAAGCACAATGAGGCAGTGCTGTAGGATACGCAGGATAGATACGGGTCTCGCGAGTGCGTACATCAGTCAAGTATGAAGGATTATTCCATACCAATTCTTTCCAGCCATCAAACAGTAAGTAACCCATAAAGTAGCGCTTTACTTCATTCTTCTCGTTGCGGATGAGTACATAAAGCCCATGAGGGAAGTTCATACCATAGGTATTAACTGCGATTGATTTGATAACACCAGTATTGCGTACAACACCGTAACCCTCTTCGAAGCGACCTTTTCCGGAAGCTTTCTCTTCTTCTGTAGCTTCTTGAAGATTTCCCTGATCATCAACCTGAGCCATCGGTTCATATACGGGGATATTGAATGTCGGCTGGATTGTAGCGCTGGCATTATGTGCCCACAGCGGAAATTCAATACGAACACCCATGATAGTCTGACCAGCAAAATTCTTTGCATCATCGCTTACTTTTGATTCAGCTGCATGAGAAACTGCTACAGAAACAGGATTGCGGGAAGATGAGTTCAGTACTACATCCCACTGTCCGATAGCCAAAGATGTTCTCATAAGAGCCTTTTGCTCATCGGTATAGGCGGTTCCGGCAACGGTTCCATAATCCATAACTGTTCTGCGGTTCTGGGTCATTTCTCCATTTTTATCCGCAAGAATATCTGCGTTCAGCAACGCAAAGTCAACCAAAATTGCTTCTTCAGCAACCGCAAATGCACCAATAAACATAAGCGCAATTGCAACAAGTATGCTTGTTCTTTTCATTCAAAAGCTCCTTTTCCATTGTTAAGTATGCCCTGTTGATAATAAGTATACGAAAGATACCTATTCTTGTCAACTCTTTTATTATCGGCGGGTTGCCTGCATAAATAAGCTGTTGGATATTTTTTCTTTTTCTGTTATCATCGCGGAAAAGTAACTAAAAGGGTTGATTATTATGCAAAATCCGCTATCACAGATACCGCAAGTCGAAAAACTGCTTGCAAATATCGCACTTACTTATTACATTCAGAAGCTTGGAAGACCTATTGTTTCTTCCATTATATCTTCTTATATTGCACAGATACGGGAAGCGACTTTGCAGAGCGGAACCCCGGTACCGTCCTTTGAAGAATGCATCGCGCATATTCAGCAGCGCTGCCTTCAGAACCTGCGGAAGAGGATTTCCCGTGTTATCAATGCGACGGGGATTATTTTGCATACAAACCTCGGCAGAAGTCCGCTGCCCCGCGGTATTTGGGATGCAGCCAAGGACGCAGCCCAAGACTATTCCGCTATCGAAATGGATTTGGAAGATGGAAAACGGGGTAAGCGCTTTCCGTTTGCGGTTAAAGCCATGAGCACACTTGTCCATGCTGAATCGGCACTGATGCTGAATAACAATGCTGCCGCCGTGTTTCTTCTCTTGAAGGCTCTTGCACACGGAAAAGAGGTTATCGTTGCCCGCGGGCAGCAAGTCCAAATAGGCGGGGGTTTCCGTATTCCTGACATTTTGCGGGAAGCAGGCTGCATACTGGTGGAGGTGGGTACAACCAATATTACCACCATTGCAGATATACGGGATGCCGTAACCGAAAACACCGCGATGGTGCTCTGGGTGCATACTTCAAACTACAAAATACGCGGCTTTACCGAATCCCCTACCCTCGCCGAAATACGCAAGGCGCTCCCGCCGGAGGTTATCCTTGCAGTTGATCAAGGTTCCGGAAATGTCTCGCTTACACTGGAAGACGAACCGGTCATTACCTCACTGTTGAAAGAGGGAGCTGATCTTGTGTGTTT
The DNA here is from genome assembly GCF_052169735.1 of Treponema sp. Taxonomy (GTDB): domain Bacteria; phylum Spirochaetota; class Spirochaetia; order Treponematales; family Treponemataceae; genus Treponema. The sequence continues at coordinate 50,288 of NZ_JBQNBW010000005.1, read as the reverse complement.
TTCAGGAGATAAGATGCTCGGCGGTCCGCAGTGCGGCTGGATTACCGGTAAACAAGCCCTTGTTTCGGTAATAGCGCGGCATCCGCTGATGCGCACCTATCGGGTAGGACGCGCCGTTGCTGCTCTAATGGAAGAAACCCTCGTTCACTACCTTAACAACGGAAAAAGTGCTGCTGCGGAAGCGCTGCTGCGGGATCAAACAGTCATTAAAAAGCGCAGTGAAGCCATTGTTGCGCAGCTGCCGCCTGCAAGTGCCGAGGTTATAGCCTATCCCTTTTCTCTGGGCGGAGGCAGCACCCCCGACGCAGCGTTTCCCTCATGGGCTATTGTTCTGCATACGAAAAAAACAGAGGCATTCAAAACAGCGCTGCGGTCTTGCGATGTACCGATTATTGCGTTTATTTCAGAAGATAGGTTGATGCTGCACCTCGCATCGGTTGCCGAAGAAGATGATGCGTATATTGCGCAGGAACTAAACCGGTTACTGCCGCGTGCATAAGGGCAAAGCAACCGAACGAGAAGACTTTTAAGTAGTTACAGCCCGCGTGTGTAAAATTTTGAAAAAAATCCCTCACACATTTAAGGAGAGCGACACATGGCATATATTTTAGGAACCGCCGGACACGTTGATCACGGCAAAACCGCATTAGTCCGGTGCTTAACCGGCGTGGAAACAAGCCACATCCCCGAGGAAAAACGGCGGGGTATGACCATAGAATTAGGATTTGCCTCACTGGAAGACCCCGTACATGGTACGGTCGGCATTGTCGATGTACCCGGACACGAGCGCTTTATCCGGAATATGGTAGCCGGCACCTGGGGCTTGGATGCCGCAATGCTCATTGTTGCTGCTGACGACGGCTGGATGCAGATGTCATCGGATCACCTGCGGGTACTCAAAGCAATGCAGATCAACGCTATCCTCTTAGTCATTACAAAGTCGGATTTAGCTGATGCTGATATGATCGAGCTAATACAAGAGGACGCAAACCGGCACTGTAGGGAAATACTGGGAAGAGAACTTCCCTCCGTTGCGGTTTCTGCACAGACAGGGGCAGGAATCGATCTTTTAAAAAAGAAAATTACCGAGCTGCTCGGTACTGTCCGTCCTGCACAGCCGGATAAACCATTCCTTTATATCGACCGGGTATTTACCCTCAAAGGAATCGGGGTTACCATAACCGGAACGCTCCGGGGAAAGGGGATCGCCGTAGGAGATTCTCTTTCGCTCTATCCGGGGGGAACCGAATGCCGTATCAAGAATATTCAAAATCACCATGCTGATGTCGAATCTTCAGAGCCGGGGATGCGGACAGCACTGAATCTCAAAATAGCAGAAAAAACGAAGGTAGACCGCGGTATGCTGCTTGCAGGACAGGGGGAAAGCCCCGTATTGCAGGGTTCTGAACTGCTGATCCGGGTGGACGAATATTTTAGCAAAACAGAAAGCGGAACAGGCATAAAAAACCACAGTGAGCTGGAACTTGCTGCCGGCAGTACCCATGCTATTGGGAGCATTCATTTTAATAAAACCGACCCCACGCTTGCACGGGTATCTCTGCAAGAACCGATCGCGGGGCGATGGAACCAAAACGCGGTGCTGATACGGCACGGCGGCAGTGCTATTCTCGCTTCATGCCGGATATTAGCAGCCTTTTCTTCCTATCAAGTACCGGTATTCAAGCGATTGTTTACGGTTTACACAAATCGGGAACGGCCGTCATGGAAAGCTGTCGATTTTTTTCTCAATGGATTTATCGAGAAAACACTGGCTGCACCCAAAGAGCTGTCAACAGAGTCAAGCGAGATAGTTACGTGCGGAAAGTGGCTCCTGCTTACTGCAAAGCTGACCGAATGGGAGGCTAAAATTATTGATACGGCAAAAAAGAGCCAAGCAGGTTTTACCTTGGAAGAACTCGACGCGGCAATTCCGGTAAAAATACGCCCGGAATTACTGAAAAAGCTTTGCGCAGAACAAAAACTCAGCGCTGAAGGCAGCCTCTACAAGCAGGCAGGGCAAAGCAGTACACTATCGAAATCAGCACAGCAGCTCTTGCAGCTTGCGTTAAAGGCAGGGGTTGATGGTATTGAAATCGATAAAATACAGCAGCCGCAGGTGCGGAAAGATGCCCGCGATCTGGTAAAGCTCGGACAGTTAGTGGTGCTGGAAGGGTTCTTACATTACCATCATACCGTGTATGAAAAAGCTGTTGGAGCGATATTGAAAGGGAAAAAACAAGGGGACATTATAACCATTGCCGATGCACGGACAGCCTCAGGACTTTCACGCAAGTACGTCATTCCCCTGCTCAATATACTGGAAAAAACCGGTAAGGTAAAACGGCAAGACAACGACCGGATTGTATTGTAAGAAGCGGCGCTTTGCCGCTCCGCTGCCTTATATAATCTCACTTTGTATGCTATACTATTAATATGTTAGAAAAAACACTGGATAACCGTAATTATAAAGACTCTGTGTTTGTTGATCTTTTTAGTACCGATGAAAAAGCAAAAGAACGTTTTTTGTCACTTTATAATGCTTTACATGGTACAAACTTTTGTGACATCGATATCCTCAAAAACATTAAACTTGATCAGGTAATGTATAAAAGTTTTGTCAATGATGTGTCATATCTAGTAGAAAACAAAATCATTGTCCTTGCCGAACATCAATCAACAATAAACCCCAATATGCCATTACGATGTCTTGAATACGTCAGCCATTTGTATGAAAGGCTTTTTGAATCAAAAGAAAAATACAGCAGAAAACTTCTGGCTATTCCAACACCCGAATTTTATGTCTTTTATAATGGAATAGAACCATATCCAAGTGATAAAACACTCAAACTATCCCATGCATTTATCAACCCAGTAGAACCACCGAATTTAGAGCTGATTGTACACATAGTAAATATCAATCAAAACACAGAACATCAACTATTAGCAAGATGCAAACCAATCAAAGAGTACAGTATCTTTGTACAAACGGTGAGAAAGTGGAAAGAATGTGACCCTGTATATGGTTTTCAAAAAGCAATTGAGGAATGCATATCACATAATATTTTGCGTGAATACCTCGAGCGCAAGAGTAAGGAGGTCATAAATATGCTATTTTCAGAATATAATTATGAAGAAGATATTGCCGTACAACGTGCAGAAGAGCATGAAATAGCCTTTGCTGAAGGACTAGAGCAAGGGACTCATAAAAAAGCTATTGAAAGTGCACGTATTTTAAAGCAGTTGCATAGCGATACTGCAATAATCATGCAAGTAACCGGTCTAAGCGCTGAAGAAATAGAAACGCTATAGCGATGCTTTATGTTTACCATATATATAATGCAAAATTCTGATAAATATATGAAAAAGGACTTGACAAATGCAAAAAAAGAATAACAATAAACTCAGCAACTCAGCAACTCAGCAACTCAGCAACTCAGCAACTCAGCAACTCAGCAACTCAGCAACTCAGCAACTCAGCAACTCAGCAACTCAAAAAGATTTTGTTGGTGATTGATCAGTATGATGGAGAAAACAACGGAACAACCATGACAGCCCGCCGTTTGGCGGAAGGCTTACGGAATATTGGATATGAAGTAAAAATTGTAAGCACAGGGAAAGATGCGCCTGATAAATTTGTAGTTGCTCCGCTTGCGATGCCGGCTTTTGCGCGCAATATTATCAGCGCCCAGGGCATGGTAATAGCAGGTACTGATAAAGCAACACTCCGAAAGGCTATTGAATGGGCTGATTTAGTACATTTTTTGATGCCGTTTTTTCTTTCCAATGCAGGAGTTAAAATTGCAAGAGAGCTGAATGTGCCGCATACTGCTGCATTCCATGTACAGCCACAAAATATCACCTACTCACTTGGGATGGGAACAGCAAAACTGCCGAACCTCTTTCTCTACAACTTTATGCGGAATCATTTTTTTAAGTACTTCCGGCGTATTCACTGCCCAAGCCGCTTTATCGCTCGCCAGCTTGAAGAACATGGCTATACCGCGCAAACATACATTATTTCCAATGGGGTTGCCCCTCAATTCCGATATACCAAAACTGAAAAACCAGCGGAATTACAAGACCGCTTAATTATTCTGATGATCGGCAGGTTTTCAAAGGAAAAACGCCAAGACCTATTAATAGAAGCTGCTAAACATTCCCGCTATGCAAACCGCATTCAACTTATCTTTGCCGGTAAGGGACCGCTTAAAGAACAGTATATAAAACAGGGCAGACAGCTTCCGCACCAGCCGATATTTACGTTCTGCACACAGGAGGAACTGATCACGATTATATCGTATAGCGATCTGTATGTGCACACTGCCGATGCTGAGATCGAAGCCATTGCTTGTATCGAAGCTTTTTCGTGCGGCTTAGTGCCTGTCATAGCTAACAGCAGCCAATCCGCAACCCCTCAGTTTGCGCTTGACGAGCGGAGCTTATTCGAGGCAGGCAATGCACAGGCTCTTGCAGAAAAAATCGACTATTGGTTTGCGCACCCGGAAGAACGGACAGCACAGGGTATCCGCTATGCTGAATACGGCAAAGAGTTTAACCATGCGCACTGTGTTAAGCAGATGGTACAGATGTTTGAAGACGAAATGCAGGCTCCCTTTTACAGCACTCACAGCACTCGGTAACACTGCCGCAGGGAGCAGATAGCTCCCTGATTGGATAAGAAGCCTGCATCTTCCGGCAATGCAGGATAAACCTGTTCGACCATGCGGTTATCGAACAGGTCTCATATCCTAGCGGTAGGAAAAATCGCTATCGCCGATAAACTCCCGCAAAATGGACTGACCGTGTACAAAAGACGGGGACACCGACAAAAAGTTATTCAAAAAGATCAGAAGACGAGAGGCTTCGCTATAGGCAGGATCGGTCGGCTTTACGGCACGGAGCAGCGGTTCGGCATAAATCTTCAATACTGAAAGCTCATAGTCTAATGCCGTATTAAAGATAGCATCAGCGGTATTCTGATACGGGAAGATATGCTGAGCCTCCCCTGCCCGCACGTCAGACCACATACCGATAGTAACCGAAGCGGAACTACCCCTAAACTGAGCATCGCGGACAATACGCCGTAAGAGCCGGTTGTCGGATGTGGGTATGCGGTTATGATCATCGAGCGTCAGCTGTGTTAAGGCTGAAAGATAGATTTTAAACTTGAGCGAAACATCGATTTGCGGGGTTAAATTATCATTGAGTCCGTGGATTCCTTCAAGAATCAGGATGGAGCGGTTTGTTAGACGGAGTTTTTTGCCGGTATAAAATCGCTCACCTGTTTTAAAATTATAAGACGGCAGCTCAACTTCTTCACCGGCAAATAATTTCAGCAACAGCTCATTTAAAAGCGGCACATCAAGGGCTTCAAGACATTCAAAATCCGGCTTTCCGTTTTTATCACGCGGTGTTTTATCCCTACCGACATAATAGTCGTCAAGACTGATAACATGCGGCTCATAACCGAGTACCCGCAGCTGCATGGAAAGTTTTTTTGCCGTAGTGGTCTTGCCAGAGCTGGATGGACCGGCAATCAGTATTACTTTTACCTGTTCTTTGCCCTTAATCTGAGCTGCAATCTGTGCAAGTTTGTTATTTTGCAGTGTTTCGGAAATTTCAACGTAATCCTTTGTTTTGCGGTTTTCTATGAGTCCATTCAATTCACCAACAGAGGAAACACCGATCATTTTTCCCCATGCCTTATATTCTTTATAAACAGTGAAAAGACGCGGGATGTCGGTAAATTCAGGCAGTTCTTCGGTATTTGCAGTGGACGGGAACCGCAGCAGAAAGCCGTTTTCGTACTTCATCAGTGCAAAAACTTTTAAATACCCTACGCGATCCATCAAGGGCTGGAAATACAGATCATAATAATCATCAAGTTTATTGATAACAATCTTCGGTTTGCTATTATACGAAAGGAGCCGATAAGCATCAGGCTGATTGGTATTTGCAAACAGCTCAAGCGCTTCGGCATAAGCGATAGCCTGCGTTTGGATGGGAAAGTCTTCTTCTACCATTTCGTGCATTTTATCTTCGATGCGTTTAAGATCGATTTCGGCAGCATTTGCGCCTTCAAAGGTGTAGTAGTAAGAATAGCCGAAACTGTGCCCGACTAAAAGCCGTAAGTTAGGATACACCTTTCGGGCGGCAGCTGCCAATAAAAAGCACAGTGTCCGGCGGTAAATATTTGAACCTTCATACGTGCCTTTTATAACCGGCTTTATGGTTGCCCGCACATCAATCATTTTATTCAAAGAAACCAATTCGTTATTTACTTTCATTCCGAATACAACAGAATCATGCATATTGCAATACGCGAGCGCTCCCCGTGCAGAAATAGGTTCCACAAATTTCTTTTTTGAACCGTCGGGAAATGTAATTTCAAAACCTTGCATAAAAACCTCCGTCCATGCGGAGAATCGCATCAGATATATTGTGGTGTTTCCCTGCAGAATAATGGGGCTGTTCTTCCAGAGTTTCGCTGCTGCGCGGCTCAAATGGAGTCCCAGCCTCATTATTCTGCGATATGTAAGGTATATATCTGATACGATTCTTCTTGTTGCTAAAAAACTGCACGAAATTTTATTCAAACTTTCGTGCAAGAGGAAGGCAACTGCTTACAATATCTTGATGCAGTTGCCCCAGGATGCCCCGCTTGACAGGATACTGCATTTTGGGTAAAGTTACAACTCGTATTATACAGCTGTACTGGTACGGTATGTACCGGCAAATGCAGTGACGGGATGTAGCCTAGGGGCTAAGGCGTCTGGTTTGGGACCAGAAGATCGGGGGTTCAAATCCCTCCATCCCGATAGTTTATTCCTTGCTATATATATACTTATCAAACGATTGATGCTGCCTGATTTTTAAAAGGTCAAGTAAAAGTCAAGTCGGGAGTTTATATATGGATTGTCATATCTTTAAAAAGCCGAAAATAAAAACGCCGAATACCATCTGAATGATACCCAGCGTTAGAAAGCTCAATCAACTCCCCCCAACGCAAGCGTCGGGAGATTAAACCCTCCGCGCGAATAAAAAACGCCGGATACCATACTGATAGAACCCGGCGTTAGAAAACACAAGAAACTGTTAGCTGCTTTTATTTAGTTCTTGGTAAATATCAGCGTTTTTATTTCAATTCTGTCAAATTTTACTCCATCCCATACCCCCACAGGGAACTTTTCTATGGTGAGTTTTGTCTTTTCCGAATTGAGCCTTCCGGTAAATTTTGCAAACGGTTCAAGTTTTGCTGCGTATTGTTTCATATTTTCTACGGAGCTTGCTAGATCTCGCTGTAATCCTTCTGTCGGGTTTTTTAGATGTTCCAGCCCGCTTCTCCTCCTCTCCAGCTCCTTTTGAATTCGCTTTTCCTCAGCCTTATTGTTTGCAGCCTGTGCCGCTTTTAGATCCTTTTCAAATTTAGCTATATCGTTTTCAAATTTAGCTATATCTTGTTTGATATGTTTATCAACCGTCATCGACTTGTGAAGCTGCACATATTGGGTAAGATCAAAGGAAACCGTTAAACCATTTACGCTGTATGTTGCTTCTTGCAAGCCGGCATTAGGATCGCTAACAACGACCATATTGGTTTCAACTGCAAAGTCAATGATCCTATTGGTTGTACCCCAGCGGGTGCCTTTCAATACAGGATCGGCTTTTCCCGTAGGCTTTACTTCTGAAGAAGAATCTGCGTTGGAGGAACCGTGATTAGAAGAACTTTGAGTGGAAGAGTCTTGGTTAGAAGAGCCTGGATTAGAGGAACCTAGAGTGGAAGCGCCGCGATCAGTCATTTTGTTACATCCGGCAAGGACAAACAGTAGACCCGCGGCAGTAAGTACGGCACATACGAGGCTTTTTTTCATAAAAAACTCCTTGGCGTAAGGGTAGTTCTTACGCATAGTAGAAATATGGAACGGCACAAGCGTGCATTCCTGTTTTCAATTAGCTCCATTCGTACACATTGAAAACTGTCTTCCATATTACCCCCCCCCCCCCCCTCAAGAAGTCAAGAGCGTTTTTTAAAAATTTTTTATAGCATAGGATTTGGAGAGACTTAGCTTAACGGGCGGCGGATAAGCTGCAAGAAGCGAGAAAGCCGTACGTTTTTTGAGCTTCGCCGTCAGCTTAATTCATATGTTGGACGGCGCTGTGCGCCGGACGACAGGCGGCGGAACCTGCATTTGTGCCTTTGCTGACGCGCATAGCGGCAGCAAAGTTGGCGCGAAAGTTGCATAAAAACGGACACGGATGTCCGTGGTATAAGCAGTAGCGAGTTTTCGTAGGAAAACTCGTCCATTAAGAATGAACATGGATGTTCATTCTTAATGAGGCGACCGTCTAGCAACTTTCGTGACAAAACAAATGTCAGGTTGAATCGGGTGTTAGAAATCTTTTTATCCATATTAGAACATTCCGATAAATTCTTCCGGCAATAGGACTTTTATTTCTGCATTTTTGTAGTCTTCAATATTTCTGGTTATTATATATTCGCATTGATTCTCTACAGCTGAGAAATATTGTAATGCATCTTCAAAATCAGAAAATTGTGATTTTAATGCGTCTAATACATTCTGGTGATCGATTATTATTACAGTTATATACTTAACTATATTTGCTATAAATTTTCGTGCCTTACTATTCCCCCCAGATTTTCTCAATATATAATAAATATTAGCGATACAATTCGATGAAATATTCCCGATAATAATATTATTTTCTGCCATTGCTAATATGATTTTACTAGCAGAAAAAAATGGTTCTCGAGCTAATGCAACATCAAGGATAATATCGGTATCAATAAAAACTTTTTTTATCATAAATATTTATCCTGCAATACTTCACTGAGCATATCTTTATAAGATTTTCCATTGTCATGAAACATTCCCGAAATACTATTGGTTATCGGTGATTTCATTTTAGAAAAAGAAGTACCTATTTCATGATTGGTTACGATATTTTTCAGATACTCTTCTACAATTCGAGAAACACTCCTATTCTTTTTTTGAGCATATTCCTTTGCCTGTTCTATTACAGATTGCTCTATAGTCAATGTAAGCTTTGCCAACATATATCACCTCACACGTATAATCATAGCATATAAATACGTATAAGTCCATAAGTGTATACTTTATAATCAAAGATGTTAAATCTCTCGCTGTTCGACTAGTATTTCTAACATATATTTATGCGTATTATTGTCTCACGAATTCTAAAGAAATAGAAAATGCAGGGATAAATTTTTCACAAGAATTGATTGCAATATGCTTTAAAAACACGTTTACATATTGGCGTATAAATTCAGCGTAACGCGGATAGCCAGCGGCAGAACATTGGAGTATTCATCACTCCGCACAAATGCATTGACCGGCTTCCTGTTTTTAGGATCGTTCTTCTTCCGCTTTACAGTCAGGGCAAAGACCGGTAAGTTCAAGACTATGGGAGGTTATGAGAAAACCCGTTTCGGATAAAATTTGCTGTTCAAGATTGTGAAGAGGACACATAGCGATATCCGCGGATGCCTTACAGCGGCTGCAGACAATCCGATGATGATGCACTGACCCCTGCGGCTCTGCCAGCTGAAAATATGCTTTTCCATCATCGCGCATACTTTTTGTAACAAGCCCCGATTCAGTGAGCGTGTTCATAGTGCGGTACACGGTAGACAAATCTATTTGTAGATCGGCATCGCAGGCAGTGTGCAGCTCTTCAGCAGAAAAAGCACGATCCTTATCCTTCGATAAAATAGCAATAATTGTTTTCCGCGCCTTTGTTTTACGCAAGTTTTTTATACCGAGCGGATCGTACTTCTTTTTCATACTTATTAGTATACCATCAGAACGGGAGACGGACAAGTAACTTTGCAAATGATAGTGTCCACGGCAAAAAGACTATATGCTCATTTGCAAAAGTCCGATGCGTTTAGCTGAAAACTTTATGCTTGTATATTCAGCTTTAATCAGCTATTATGAACAAGAGTTCCGGAGGATATTCCGTGCGGCTCTTGAGGTTTGAATGCAATTAACTGCTATACAGCTTATATTTTTTACAATAGTGATGCCCTGCATCATATCCGTTTTCTTTGTATACCTCGTTATTCTGTTTGCAAAACGGCATAATCTATACGATGGGGTCGGAGGACGGAAAATACATTCGGGAAATGTACCCCGTCTGGGCGGTGTCGGCTTTTTTTCAGCCTTTGCTGTCAGTCTTGCGGTCATTTATGTCCGTTTTCCCGGCACAATTACGCTCAATATGCGGTTTGCAGCCGTTTTAATCAGCGGTGCCTTGATCTTTTTGATGGGCTTCCTCGATGATTTGAAAAACTGGCGTGCTGCTCCGAAATTGATTGTACAGCTGATTGCAGCAATCATCGTGGTCTATGCAGGCTACCGCTTTACCCGTATTAGTTTTGGTCCGCTCGGTATCTTTATTCCCCTCGGTATTTTTGCATATCCTATTACAGTGCTCTGGATTGCCGGTGTTACTAATGCTGTTAATCTCATGGATGGTATTGATGGGCAGGTAGGCTGTTTGAGTGTTTCTTTATTGGTGAGTTATACGGTTCTGTTTTTGAATGAGACTCCGCCGCAGCTTTCGATGGTGTACATTTGCACTATTCTCATCTGCGCAATTATCGGCTTTTTGTTTTTCAACCTTGCACGTCCGCGGGCAAAAATCTTTATGGGCGATGGCGGTTCGCAATTTTTAGGCTTTATTCTTGCCGTACTTCCGCTGGTACCTCGGCTTGACGGGTATGAAACAGCGGCAGCCCCTTTTGCCGGGCTTTTCTTAATGTTGCCCATTTTTGATATGGTTGCAGCTATTTGGCGGCGGATACGGGATAAAAAACCGATTCGGGAAGGAGACCGGTTCCACCTGCACCATAAACTGATGCTCATCGGGTATTCTCCGCGGGGAGCCTTGCTAGCGTTTATGATTTTCCAAATCATTATCGATTTATTTGTAACGCTTGCAATTATTCAGCAAGGAGTGATGGCGCTTGTAACATTGATAGGGCTTGTTCTGGTGGGAATCCTCTTTTTTACGCTTATTCACTTTGAAAAAGAAAAACATCTTGCGCATACTGAACCTGTCCGATAACGCAAGTTACCGAACAGGTCGACGAGTTCTACATCGCACAAATGTCACGAGGTAGAACATCGCATTTCAAGGTAACCTGTTCAGAACCATACGTTTCCGAATAGGTTTACTCATGCGTCAGACTAAATACAGGAGACAATTATGTGGAGAAACATGGACGAATGTCCCGTATTTGAAGATTTGCAGGCAGCACGAATACCGGATCTAAAAGAAGGAATGGATGGAGACGGGGCAGAATACCGGATACAGCGCTATTCTATTCCGATGCCGGCAGGACTGCATTACAATTATGCTGCAAAGCGCGTTGATGACACGGTGCTGACCATACTCGATCTGCTTGCCGCCGAACAGGAAGTAACATTAAAATATGAAATGCTGCTTTCCGGTGAAGAGATCAATACGGGAGAGAACCGGAAGGTCTTGCACCATTTAACCCGCGGTCAGTTAGGTGATGATGTTATCTACAATGGTAAAAATATGCGCACCTTTTATCTGGAGCAGTTGGAAAAGGTTCGGGAATTTTCCGAAGCTGTCCGCAACGGTTCTCTTACAGCACCGGGGGGCAAGCCCTTTACCGATGTAGTACAAATCGGTATCGGCGGTTCAGACCTTGGTCCGCGTGCGTTATACCTTGCGTTGAAGGCATGGGGGGAACGGAATAACAAGCTGAAACTCCGCGCTCATTTTATATCCAATGTAGACCCCGATGATGCAGCAGCGGTGCTTTCTGCCTTAGATTTATCGGCTACGCTGTTTATTTTAGTCTCAAAAAGCGGTACTACACAGGAAACACTGACCAACGAACGGTTTGTTGGGCAATTTTTACAGGATGCAGGTCTGAACCCCGCAAAGCAGATGGTTGCTGTAACCAGCGAAACGAGTCCGCTTGCGAATAATCCTGCATACCTTGCTTCGTTCTATATGGATGACTTTATCGGGGGGCGCTACTCTTCTACCTCTGTATGCGGCGCTGCGGTGCTTTCGCTTGCATTTGGTGCGGATACCTTTGAGGAACTGCTTGCCGGCGCTGCTGCAGCTGATAAGCAGGCGCTCGATCCCTGCAACAAGAGAAACCCTGCACTCATGGATGCACTCATCGGTGTTTACGAACGGAATATCCTCGGCTACGCAAGTACGGCTATTCTTCCCTATAGCCAAGCGCTTTCCCGCTTTCCTGCTCACTTGCAGCAGCTTGATATGGAATCAAACGGAAAATCGGTAAACCGCTTCGGCAAACCCATCAGCTATAAAACCGGGCCGGTGATCTTTGGCGAACCCGGCACAAACGGACAGCACTCGTTCTATCAGCTGCTGCACCAAGGTACCGATATTATTCCGCTCCAGTTTATCGCATTTGCAGAAAGCCAGTACGGAAAAGATATAACCGTGGAAGGCTCTACCAGCCAGCAAAAATTACTGGCAAATGTGATTGCACAGATCACTGCCTTCGCTTGCGGAAAACAAGATGAGAATCCAAACAAGAGCTTTGCAGGAGGGCGCCCGTCCAGTTTGATCTACGGAAAAGCGCTTACCCCGGAGGCACTCGGTGCTTTGCTGGCTCATTATGAAAATAAGGTTATGTTCCAAGGGTTCCTCTGGAATGTGAACAGCTTTGATCAAGAAGGCGTGCAGCTGGGGAAAGTGCTGGCAAAAAAAGTACTGTCCCACACTATGCCGCCAGAGCTTGCTGCATACGCGCAGCTGTTTGGGCTGTAAACAGGTGTAATGATATTGTAATGATAAAAATCACCTCTGCTGAATTTTTGAAAGGAGCGGTGATCAGCAAACAATTCCCGCAAACAGGCATTCCTGAATTTGCTTTTTTCGGGCGTTCCAATGCGGGAAAGTCTTCGCTGATCAATATGCTGCTTAATAGAAAGAATCTTGTAAAAACAGGCGCTAAACCGGGCATGACCCGCGAAATTAACTTCTTTGCGGTAAATGCTCCTGCGGGCAAGCCTCCAAGTGCGGAGTCCTTTTGTGTTGCCGATCTTCCCGGATACGGCTTTGCCCAAGTCTCACAGGCAGAACGGAAGCGGATTGATACTATGCTGTATGATTATTGCACAACCCGCTCTACGCTTAAAACGGTATTTCTCTTGATGGATATTCGGCGGGAACCTGCTGAAATAGAGCGGCAAACCTTGCAGTTTTTCAGGGATCACAGTATACCCGCTGTTCTGACGGCAACCAAAGCAGATAAGCTCAGCAAAAATGAACAGGCAAAGCAGCTTGTTGCCCTTACATCCTTTTTTGAATGCAGCAAGGATGAAATAATCCTTACTTCTTCTTTAAAAAAAACAGGCAGAGAACAGCTTTTACAGCATATCTCCACCTGTATTCTTGCGTAATTACAGCCGGGCTAAGGCTCCCATGGGATCCCACGGCTCCAGCTGTACAAGCGGCTGTTTGAGCGCATCAAGCCATTTCTGATCCACAAAGCTTTTTTCTACCATAATTTGATACGTATACTCATCAAACCACGCATCAGACATAGAGAACATACCTTTTTTGCCTGATTCATCGCCCCATGAGTTTTCTACCTGCCACTTTATCGGTTTTCCGGAGCTATCCAGATCAACGCCGGTTAGTACCATGGCATGAGTTAGCAGACTGTCGCCGTAATCAAGCCGTTCAGCCTTGGTAAATTCAGGAAGTTCACCGAGTGTTTTATCATAGGTATAAACTTCTGTGTCCATAATTCCTTCCGGACGGCAAATATACGGTCCCATGTCGCAGCCGAACCAAACGGGCTTACCGGCTTTAATGGACTCAATAGCTGCGGCTTTGAGTGCCTCAATCGGTACATTGATATAATGAATAGGTTCCGCTTCCTTTACTGTTCCAAGGAATTTTACCGTGTACGCTCTGCCGTAAGGCTTATCTGCTGTCGGGGCATTGATTAAGCTGATTTTATCATCCAGATTCCAGCCTACATATTCTTTGAAAAACTGCTGAGGCGTAATCTGTTCAGCTTTATGGAATTTTTTGTCTTTATCGCGGCATTCAAAGTCAAACACCCGAGGCGGTTCACCTAAAGCCTTTACTAAAAAGCTGTATACATGGGAAAGATAGCTTTCTTTGTCCGCACGAAGCTGTTCTACAGACTTGCCGTTCTTGTGCCCTTCACGGAGAAGCTGCGCATACTTACGGAGCCGATGGGTCAGTTCTGCAACAAAGAAACGGGTATCGGAAGAATGGAATGTTTCCGGCATAACATCTTTCGGTACAGCACCGTACTTTTGCAGGATGCCCGCAAACATATCCCATTGCCCGCCGTCCTGAATAGGATTTGCCAGCAAATGCGCTAAGAGCCGCCCTTCGAGCGGTTCATCAAGGGTTTCCAAAATACTTTCAAAAAAATAATTGGATTTTTCTAGTTTATCCCAAAAGAGGGTATAATTTTGTGAAAGCTCAAATGTTTCCAGATTGAGCTTTTCCATTGTTTCCACACGGGCTGCATTCAGCGATGCGAACATCCAGCAGCGCCCGCTCTTTTTCTGATTGGTAATTTCTCCACGTTTTGTCTCGTGAGAAAAATAAAAATTATGCCGCCGCCGTACATCGTAGTTAAACGACGCATCTTCAATACCGCTTTTTGCAATCGCCCCTGCAACAAGTGCATTGGCAGGATCTGCGCGGTACTCTTCTGCAAACCTTTCTAAAAGTTTAGGGGAAATATCCATGTCAAACTCCTTTTTCAGATGACTTTCTTGGTTATATATTTCTTGGTTATATAACAATATTGACCAGTTTATTCGGCACAACGATGATTTTCTTCGGCTGCTTTCCGTCAAGAAAGCGCTGTGCCCCTTCTGTTTTCAATGCAGCGGCTTCGAGGTCTGCTTTGGGGGCATCCATTGCTGCTTGAAATTTATCCCGTACCTTCCCGTTGACCTGCACTACAATCGTACATTCGGTATCAATACAGTACTTTCCGGCAAATAAGGGCCAGTCTTCGTATGCTATTGTTCCTGTATGCCCTAATTTCTCCCAGAGTTCTTCTGCAAGGTGAGGTGCATAGGGGGCAAGCAGCTTGACAAAGACCTCCCATGCAAACCGCGGTACTGCGGTACTCTTACTCAGCGTATTGATAAAAATCATCATCTGACTAATCGCAGTATTGAAATTGAGGCTTGCCGTATCTTCTGTTACCTTCTTAATGGTTTTATTTAAAAGCTTGGTAATTTCTGCATTCTCCGGTGTGCTTGTATCGTTTACCGGGCAATCGATGAGGGGCGCCTCCGAAATTGCCCAAATTTTTTCTAAAAAGCGGAAAATACCGATTAAGCCTTGCGTATTCCACGGCTTAGACATATCGAGCGGTCCCATGAACATTTCATACATCCGGCACGAGTCTGCCCCGTACTGCTCTATCATCTCATCAGGATTGATGACATTCTTTAAGCTCTTCGACATTTTAGCGACAACCCGCTCAAGCGGCTCACCGGTAGCTTTTTCTTTAAAGGTACCGTCTTCTGTCTGCACAACCTCATCAGCCGGTACAAGCGATTTGTTTTTCCGCTGGTAGGAAAATGAGGTGATCATACCTTGATTTACCAGTCTCGTAAACGGTTCTTTGGTATGCACAAGCCCTAAGTCATACAGTACCTTGTGCCAGAAACGGGCATACAGAAGGTGTAATACGGCATGTTCCGCACCGCCGATATATAAGTTCACCGGCATCCAATAGGCTTCCTTTTCTTTGGAGCAAAATTCCTCGCTATTATGCGGATCAAGGTAGCGGAGATAGTACCAGCATGAACCTGCCCATTGCGGCATGGTATTTGTTTCCCGGCGGGCAGCGGCTCCGCAGTGCGGGCAGACCGTATTCACCCATTCGGGGATCTTTGCAAGCGGACTTTCTCCCGTATCGGAGGGGCTATAGCTGTCCGTTTCCGGTAAGGCAAGCGGTAAATCTTTTTCGTCCAGCGGCACAACACCGCACGAGGGGCAATGTACAAGCGGAATAGGCTCTCCCCAGTACCGCTGCCGGCTAAATACCCAGTCGCGGAGTTTATAGTTTACAGCTTTTTTCCCGAAGCCGCGGGCTGCAGCGTAATCGGTAATGCGTGTAATAGCTTCCCGTGTGGGCAGTCCGGTAAACTCCCCGGAGTTTACCGCATATCCGTCAGCGCTTGTGCATTCCTGCGGCGGAGTGCGGTAATCACCTGCGGCTCCCTTCTGCTTCCATTCCTCCTCAGAGGCAACGGTTTGGATAACCGGCAGCCCAAAAAGCTTTGCAAACGCCCAGTCCCGTTCATCATGGGCAGGGACAGCCATAATTGCACCGGTTCCGTAAGAAACTAAGATATAATCGGATATCCATACCGGTATCTTTTCTTGTGTCAAAGGATTGACTGCATAAGCGCCGGTAAACACGCCTGTCTTTTTCTTTGCAAGCTCAGTCCGTTCAAGATCGGTTTTTTTCGCGGTTTCTTCCCGATACGCTTGTACTGCCGGCAGCTGTTCTTTGCTGGTAATATGCATAACGAGCGGATGCTCCGGTGCAAGCACGAGATACGTTGCACCGAAAATAGTGTCAGGGCGGGTGGTATACACCGTGATTTTTTCTTTTTCATGCGGAGCTGCGAGGGTAAAATCGATCTCTGCTCCGGTACTCTTTCCAATCCAATTCCGCTGCATAACCTTGACAGATTGCGGCCAATCCAAATCATCCAGATCCTCAAGGAGCTGCTCTGCGTAGGCGGTTATCTTCAACATCCATTGCCGGACATTTTTCCGCACAACCTGTGTACCGCAGCGTTCACAGCAGCCTTCTTTCACTTCTTCGTTGGCAAGACCGGTTAAACAGCTGGGACACCAGTTAATGGGGGCTTCCGTTTCGTATGCTAAGCCCTTCTTATACAGCTGCAAAAATATCCATTGCGTCCACCGGTAATAGTCAACATCCGAGGTTGCAAGCTCTCGATCCCAGTCATAAGAAAACCCGAATGCCTGTATCTGCTTGCGGAATGTGTCAATATTTTGTTTTGTGGTAATGCGGGGATGGGTACCGGTTTTAATGGCATAGTTTTCCGCCGGTAAGCCGAAAGAGTCAAACCCCATCGGGTGCAATACTGCATAACCGTTCATCCGGAGGTACCGGCTGTAAATATCGGTTGCGGTATAACCTTCGGGGTGTCCGACATGCAAACCCGCTCCCGATGGATACGGAAACATATCTAAAAGATATGCACGCCGATCGGGCGGATAATTCGTATCTTCTATTGCTTTAAATGTTTTATGATCTTTCCAATATTTTTGCCATTTTTTTTCAATTTCGCTAAAAGGGTAAGAGGGCATGGAGAACTCCTTATGTGTTTGACATCCTTAAAAACTGAAATTATGAGAGATGTCCTGTTATTTTTAGGCTAATTGTATGAAACGACAGCTCAATTACAGCAGAATAGTCTTTTTGGTATCGGCTTTTGTAATACCGAAAACACGCAAAATATTTTCCGGGGTGTAGTCCGCATGAGCTGCTTTATTATAATAGTCCGTAACGAGTGCCAGCTCATCAGAAGAATCATCATACACAGCTGCTGCTGCTGCACTGCGGAACGCCCCTGCATCCAGTAATGCCTGTACTGTTTTACCGCCGTTTTTAGCCCGGCGTTCTTTATCTACGACAGCAGCAGCGCCGTCATACCCGATCGTACTCATAAAATCATTTTTTGTCATATATATCTTCCTTGTGTACCTTACTTTATCTTACTTTACCTTTTTGAAGCCTTCTTTTGAGACACCGCATAAAGGACATACCCATGTTTTAGGCAAGTCTTCAAACTGTGTTCCCGGTTTGATGTTACCTTCCGGATCCCCAGCATTTGGATCATATTCATAACCGCATAAATCGCATACATACTTTTCCATATTATACTCCTCGGGATATTTAAGGAAATACCGATTAAAATGGGAGAGATGAGCCACAAAGGGCATAATAGACCTGCTCGATAACCGCGTTGCCGAACATGTTTAATCAACAACCCCGGCGCAGCTTGAGAGCATTACCCCTCCGTACGAATCAGTACATCTTAAAGAAGTCTATTTTGGCTTCCAGCAACATCGCCGGGCATTACTATACGGGTTTTAGCCCTATTTTACAAGTAGGAGGTAAGTTTTGTACATTGTTGTATCTGAGTAAATGCAGAGGTACCGTCTTTTCCTCTTCTTCTACCGGATGGTGTATTTAATCGAGGAATAAATATCTACCGCATGCCCGCTCTTTCTGCCGGATACCATTGTCCAGTTGAGTCCTGCATTCAGCTCAAGCTGTTTAATCACCCGGTATGAGCCTTCCAATGAAATGGTATGGAAGTATGCAGGGTTCCCCGACGGGGTTTTTGCCTGTGCTATTGGATCATAGTGATCGGCATCAGGATAATAGATATGCGGTTTTCCCGGCTTTTCTTTGCTGGGATCAAAAAAGTTATCTTCAATATCTCCTTTTACGAGAAAACGATACTTAAACTTTGCCTTGTATTTTGCAGGTTCTATCAATGCACACTGAAAAAAACAGCCCATGGTATCCGGTCCATAGGGATTGGCAACCCATTGATTGATGTACGAGTCCGTCATATTCTTCCCCGCAACGGTGTCTTTACGGCGGTGATAGAGGCTGATGTACTTATTTTCCATAATGTACATCCACGGGTTTGCGTATAAAAACTCTCCCGTTACGGAAAGGTGTCCAAAGCTGAACGGATGAATGTACTCAACACCAGCTAAACCGCCGAGGCTGTTAGGAATATTTCGGGCTGCCGGATAGTTGTTCAGTTCAAATGAGGTCTGAAATTGATTTTGCCCATACTGACCATACAGCCGTAAGCCTCGTATTGGGACTATATCCATACCGATACCGAATTGGCAGCCGATGCTTGATTTTCCGGATTTGTCAGAAGCATTCGGATTAAAAGTATTCTCCCGCCAGCCGAAAAAGTTGTGAAAAATCATCATCGGGTTTACATATTTCGGATCAAACGGAGCATTCAGCACAATCCCTTCGTAAAAACGGACTGCGATCCAGTCAATCGGACGGAACGCCGCTTCGTGGGAAAAAACAAAGCGTGTCGGCTCTAGTTCCACCACATTCAATGCCAGACGGATTTTTTTATGAAAGAAGGATGCCGTTATATAGTCCAGACGGTCTACACTATCCGCAAGCAGCATACTCCCCGCAAGTGACCGCCCGATATTCAAAGCCCCGCGCCCAATGGTAAGATTAACAAAGCGGCTGCCGAGGCTTAAGCCTGCCTGCATAGGAAAGGACATATCAAATGCATTACTTTCCAGCGGCATATTGGTATACGGATAGGAAAATACTGTTGCCCAGTAGTTCTTCTTTATGCTGAGGTTAGAAAAAAAATCAACGTATGGGGTGAACATCACGTGCATCGGAGCGGAAATAAGGGCAGGTGTTTTGTTATAGCGTAAAAAGCTGTCTTGCCGTACCTCATTTTCACGCTTATGCACATACTGTCCTTGCAGAGCAAAGACACCGTTGACATCAAACGACAGATACTTATTGCTGTACAAAAACGGATGTCCGGAAAAATACCCCTGCATCATGCGGTACAAGGGCATACTCATGTCTGGTACTGAGGCATTATCAAAGGCAGAAAAGTATTCGGCAAGTTCTCCCTTGGAAAGGGGCTGCCGGTCAGCAAGGGTTGTTTTCCTCGATTCAACCGACAAAATATGCATTGCATCATAGATCCAATGATCATTTTCTACAAATAAGGCATACGGTGTGTCGGCAGCGCAGAACGCTCCACACAAAAAAGACAATACAAGAACAGTACACAAACGTTTCATTTTTTAACCCTTTTGTTTTGAATATTGCGCTGCAAAAATACAGCATCTACCCCTTAATTGCACCGCCGGTAACACCGTGGATAATCTTCTCAGACAAGAAGAGGTAGAGAACAAACGTCGGCAAAAAGACAATAACAACACTTGCAAACATCCCGCCCCAGTCACCGGTATAGCGCATAGCAGAAATCATATTGTATAACCCAACCGCTACCGGACGGACTGCTGTTTTGTTCGCAAAAATAAGCGACATAAAATACTCATTCCACACCGTAATAAAATTAAAAATAGAAACGGTAATAATACCCGGCTGTGCAAGCGGAAACATAATAGTCCAGAATGTCCGCATCGGAGTACAGCCGTCTATTGCAGCGGCTTCTTCATAAGTAAAGCTCAAGTTCTTAAAAAAAGCAAGCAGGTAGAACACGGCAAACGGCACATTCACCGCCGTATACAGAAAGATAATCAATGTCCTGCTGTTTGTCAGCCGCAGCGATGATGTAAGACCAAAGAGCGGCATAATAATCATAATTACCGGAATTCCCAGTGCAGATGCAAACATATTCTGCAGAAGCAGATTTCCCTTAAACTTAAAACGGGAAAGTACATACGCTGCGGGCGCTGCAATAAGTACAATCAGCGTACAAGAAATCACGGTATACATAAGGGAGTTCATAAAAAACACGGAGACCTTTTGTGTTTTCCACGCCTTTATGTAGTTTTCAAAGTGAAAACCGGTATCAAACCGGAACATGTGGTCGGAAAATATCTCGCTCGAAGTGGAAAGAGAGGCAAACACCACCCAGCCGATCAGCATGACCGTAAAAACAGTCCACAGCGTCAACAGCACATACCCCGGGCTATTCATCAGTTTTTGTTTTATCGATCCATTTTTTATCCCAAAATTCATAAACCACCTCAGTATTTATATCTTCCACGATCAAACAATCTAACATGGTTTTAAACCGCAACGGACTCAGTCCCGTTGTCGGCTTTGAAAACGGTGTTAGGCGTTTATTTGCTATGCTTTCCAAACCATTCCATTATTTCATCTTTTTTCATTTTTCCCGAAGCTATTTTTAATCCAAAATCAATGAGCTCTTCCTGAGTGTAATTCAAATCAATTCCGTTTATTTTAAGAAAAATGAGCATTAGATGAACACCAATTCTTTTGTTGCCGTCTAAAAAAGGATGATTTTCAATTAATGAGAAACAAAGCTGCGCCGCTTTATCAAAAATTGAGGGATACAATGCTTTCCCATCGAAAGTTTGAAATATTGATTTTAAACTTGAATCTAAGAGGCTGTATTCTCGAATACCGTCTATTCCACCAGTTTTCGTTATCAATGACGAATGAATTTTTAAAATTTGTTCGTTCGAAAAATAGTTCATTTTGCCAGTTCCTGATACGCTTGCATATTTTGGGAAATTATCGAATCTGAAACCTCAAATACTTGCTCATCAGGAACAACAACATAACCATTATCTTCATCTAAAACAGTGATTATTACTTTTCGCCCGTTATATTTATCGAGTACCCGATTTTCTACACAAACTGTATTGTTTTGAATTATTCCGATTGTAGCAAACATAAATCCCCTCCGGTTTCACTATAGCATATTTTTATGTTCATTTATAGTTCACATTTATTAATTTTGATTTTAAACCATAGTTTACAAAAAATACCCCTTATTTTAAAATTACAGTTTATCGTGCCGTAAGACATCGGTCTAACATTCACGACCCTGCATTTGTTCCTTTGCCGACGCGAATTGTAAGGTAAACTTGGCGCGAAAGTTGCATAAAAAGGGAGCCGTAGGCGACCGCTCAGGCAACTTTCATGAAAAATAAATGTCAGCGTTGAAGCGGAGGGTTAGACGATTTTATTCTTACTACTCCATTCAACTACTATCGTTTGGAATAAAATGAACAAACAATAGGGTATCTCTAAAAACTTCGGTTTTTAGAGGCTCCTAATACAATATTATCCCAGAATTGCTTTTTTTACTGTATCAATCACTACGAAATACGATAACTCCTCATCCACGAGTCTTTGAAAGCCGTAATATTCATAAAAGCTTTTTGAAGTTTCTTTCGCATCTACTATTATCAAATAGAGACCTGTTATATCTGATACTTGAACCACTTTTATAAAAACTTGTGAAAGAAGCCATTTTCCTATTCCATTTCCCTGTAATTCTTTATTAACAGCAAGCCTCGCAATTCTCAGTGCAGGAATTGGATATTTTGGTAATTTACCTTTACATTCATCAGGAATCTCTTGATACGCAACTTGAGCTGTCGCTAATGTAAAATAGCCTAAAATATGGTTACTGTTATTCAAAGCAACAAAAGTTCTGCCTATACCTAACTCATCATTCCTTATTGCATATCTTGATAAAAATTCATTTAATTTCTCAATACCGCAATCAAAATTTTTAAGAAGCGATTTTCGTTGTATTTCTTTGATTGAAACTAATCTATAATCACTCATTATTGAAATAATCTTTTCAAAGCGTCATTAGGTTCTGGAGGATTATCTAAAGCCATCATTATTAAATCTCTATCGCGATTGGAAAGCACAAGAGTGTCATTTTTTGTTAAATCTATTTGTGCTTGTTTCAATGACGTTGAAAGAATATATGAAGAGAGAGAAATATGTTTAAGCTCAGCAGCTTTCTCAAGTGTAGATTTTTGTTGAATGTTAGCTCTCAAATCAATTCTTACATTTTTTAATGCGACTGCCATTTTCATTACCTCCATATTAAATATATCATAATATGCGTAATTTGTACACACAATATGATATAAGATTTTCAAAGGATGAACTTCTAATTACACAATCAGTGCCGTAAGACATCGGTCTAACATTCGCGACCCTGCATTGCCGCAAAGGTACTGCCTGGTTAAGCGAAGGTTAGATTTTACGCCTTAATTTCAAGAATACTTCCGGATTTTCAAGAAAAATCCTTTTTTTTTAATTTTACACAAAAAACAGTAATGAGTACAGTAATCTAAAAATTCATAAAGCGTGTCTCTACATTTCAATATCATCATTTTTTACAATCCGCTCGGTTGCAAAAAAGATCAGAATAACCAGCGACATCATCACCACACCGATCGCTGCGCCGCTTCCGCTATCACGGATTGTTGCTGCAGAAGACGACGAACCAAAGACCAATTCATACATATAATTCATCGGCGCTACCGTATCGTTGGATAGATTGACTGGGCTGAACAGCTGCCCCCACACAAAAAAACCAACGGTATACACCGTCCACATCACAATATTCGTTCTCAAAACCCCGCGCAAAAACGGTACGGTAATATGGATAAAACGCTCCCACACATTGCAGCCCTCCAAATAGGCTGCCTCATAAAAATCACCCGGAATTTGCTCTATCCCGCTCATAAAAATCAGCATGTGGTAGCCTACCATTCCAAAGCAGTACGCAATCAGCATACTCCAAAAGCGCATCCCCGGCCCCGTCCACAGTGTTTGTGCCAATGTTTCAAATCCCAGCATACCGAACAGCTTGTTCAAAAGACCGTAGTCGCTATTGTATATATAGTTAATCCACATGGTTCCCATCGCGACCGCACTCACCACATTCGGCAAATACACAATACTGCGGTAAAATGACTTGAGCCGCGCTGACATCCCATTTGTCAAAATAACCGCAATCAGCAGCGCAAAAAACATAACCCCCACGCCGCCCCAGAACCACAGCCGGAAAATATTGTTCATCGACTGCAAAAACATCGGTGTGGTAAAGAGCTTTTTATAATTTGCAACTCCGGCAAACGACCATGCACTGAGCGGATCCGACACACTTACCACGGAAAAGAAACTCATTGCAAACGTCCGCAGTGTCGGATACAAAAACACCAGCACATAGCACAGCACTGCCGGTGTTAAAAAAATAATGATCATCGGTTTATTTTTTCTTAACATACCATTCTGCTTTTTTAATGGGTTGGGGATACCCCCAACCCATTATGTTTGTTTATTTTGCCATAGCTGCGGCAAAACCTTCAGCGTCGAGGTCGCCTTTTATCAGTTTTGCAAAGTTTTCTTTAATTTTTGCATTGATTTCAGGGTCATTTTCCATACCGACAGCCCAATCGAGCCGGTTTGTAGTGTTATCAACAATAACTTTTGCCTCCGCAAGCTGTGTGGGCCAAACGGTGTCATTCCCAGCAGGAATACCGATACTTTCTTTTGCAAGCTGGGCATCCCATTCTCCCGTTGTCAGCCATACAATCAGTTTAAAGGCTTCTTCCGGATATTTCGTATTCTTATTGATAGCAAAGCTCTGGCAGCCGTAGTTGTTTGCTTCAATTCCATCTCCGTTTTCAGACATTACAGGCCATGCAAATGCTCCCCAATTCAAATCCGGTGCTTGAGCCTTAATCTCGTTCGGCAGCCAGGTTCCATTCAAGTACATTGCTACCTTACCGACAGCCATTTCTTCAACCTGTCCTGCCGGCCAAATGTTGGATGCCGCTTTTGCACTGATATAACCGTTCTTTGCCATATTCTCCCAGATTTTACCAAATTCAAGCACCTGCGGTCCAGTAAAGTCCTTGTTATTCACCATAGCCAGCGTTGCTTCCTCACCAACCAAGCGGTCCATATTGTAGCCGAAGAAACATGCCATATACGCATCATCAACGGTAATAGCCGGAACACCGAGCACCTTGAGCTTCTCACATGCGATAAGGAACTCATCCCAGGTTTTAGGCGTGTTGGTAATACCCGCTTTTGAAAATAAATCTTTGTTGTAGAGCG
Organism: Treponema sp.; assembly: GCF_052169735.1. Taxonomy (GTDB): domain Bacteria; phylum Spirochaetota; class Spirochaetia; order Treponematales; family Treponemataceae; genus Treponema. The sequence goes on along the minus strand of NZ_JBQNBW010000005.1, from coordinate 25,573 downwards.
TAACAAAGGCAGAAGGCTGATAGGGAATATTCTTTACCGTTCCGCCTCCCAGTTCCTTTGCCAGATTGTACAGCGTTTGATTTACAACGGTGTTATACGGTTTACCGCCGGTTGTGGAATATGCCTTGGCTGTATAGGTATCAAGCGGGAGCAAGTAGTTACCCCACGTGTTAAGCACCCGTTCAATATCTTCGTCAAAGAGGTCAATGGTTTCCCCTGCATCCAGCGCAGGCTGCAGTGTTTTGCGGATTTCCCGCCCGTTAAAGTTCACCTCTACCTCAATGCCTGTTTCCTTTGTAAAAGCTTCCACCGCCCGCGCAATTACCGTACCCTGCGGCTCCGCTTCGTTCCACATCGTCCAATACACCAATTTTGCTTTGGCTGTTTCCTCTTTTTTCCCGCAGCTTACGGTACACACCACTGCTGCCGCAAGCAAAACAGCAGCCAATACAACGCTTCTTTTTTTCACAATAGTCCTCCTTCAAGACAAAATGCCGCTTTGTATTGCAAACAGCATTTATCAGCCATCTTTAAAAATGGATGAATATTTCTAAAAATAACCTATTTACTATTGTATAATGCTTTTTTTCATACTGCAAGAGCAAAATACACAGAAGACCCGAAACGGAAATTTGTGAGTACAGAGCAAGATTGTAACAAACGGTGATGACAACTCTTGCCGCAGTAAATAAGTTATTTGCAGCAGTTTATCTTTTTAATTAAACCTATTCGAAAACGCAGTTAGCCAATAGGGCTAGTCTCGTATGGGAAGCGTGTTAAATGTTTTCTATCCGCTTGACGAAAAAGGTAAGGCAGCGCTGAAAACTGCCGATATTCTATAAGTGTCCTTATCAACTATCACCGCCTTCTAAAAGCTGATCGGTCTATGTTGACATGCGGATATCTGTAAAAACAATCTGCGTTTTTAAGGTATCGATAGGTGAAAATTCCGGAAGAGGATGCAATGGGAGTTTCTGATGAAAAAAAAGATAGTGTACATTTTATCCTGTTTTTTGATTGTGTATGGAGCTTCTGCTTTAGAACTGACCGTGCCGGAATTTCATTTTGATGTAATGGCAGGCAAGCCGCGGGATCAAAGCACAGTTAAGATCGCACAAGAAGCCGCTGTAAATTTCCGCTTACTGCAGGGGGAGCGGTTTTATAGCGATCTTGCCATTGGGATGCATATTTCTGATATTGTGCATTTTTTTCATCCTAATTATCAAAGCCGCTCTCTCGGGCACTTCGCTTTTGCTGATTTTTCGCTGAATTTTCCCCGGCTAGGCGGCCGCTATCTGAGCTTTTCAATATTTACCGGAAGACATCAAAGTCTTACCGGCTCCTCCTATAGTTTCGATTTTCTAAAACATGGTATACGTCCGGTTAAAGCCTATGATAATGATACGGCACATTGGTTCTTACCGGCGCAGGCACGGGAAAGTGTTGGCATAAGTTTTGCCGGATTAGTTGCAAACAGCGGTTACTTGGGGGCATCATTCGGATGGAATGCGCAAATTAAGGATAAGCAAGAATACGGAGTATATATGCAGGGCGGAGCATTTTCGAATATTGCGCTGACAAATGTATATTTTTCGGTGCATCTTGCTAATGGTGTTCAGGCTGTGTCATTAGATACTGCAGTGTCTGTACTTTTTACTCTCCATGATAACTTTAGCCTTTTTACTCAAGCCGGTTTGCATAAAACCAATATGAGAAGTACTGCACTGAAGGATGAGCTTTTAAATAATCTCTTCAGCTTCTTTGAGCCGCGGGTACACCTTGATCATATCGATTTTGATTTTACCTTCTTTGTTTCCAAGATTGGAAATAGTTATACTCCATTCCCGCGGGCACCACTGATGAAAATGTTCTCCGGTACTGCCGGTGACTTGTACGGGGGACTCAATATTTTTTCAGGATTTGGGAGCTTAGAACTGGATAAGCTGCAAGGCGGTTTTCATCTTCTTGTTGCAGCAAATATCAAAAACATGAAAGATTCTACTGCCTTGTTGGTTGCAGCGGTACCATTTTTTACGGTCAATATTGGACCATGCGATTTAGACTTTCGTGTTACCGTATATCCGCTTGCGTATACTACTCCTTTGTCTATGTTTGAGGGGAAAATAGCATTAAAACGAACGCTGTAAACAGATATCTTTGTAAGCAGGTATCTTACAGTAAAAAGAATCTTAAAATGTCAATTGCTGCGAAACCTCTGATTCTACCGGGGTGTTTCTAAAAATTGAGGTTTTTAGCGGTTCACACCAGTTATATCGAGATTGGAAAACTGGGGAGGGGGGATATCCAACCTTCTTTCCAATGCCAGAGCGGTTTTGAGAGCGATGACGAAAATGTTTGCACCCTATTAAAATCGGGGAGCCAGTCCTGATCGCAGACTAATTCTTGATAAAATCCGTCGTCAATATTTAAGTCATCCAGAAATGTTTTCAAATGCAGGTCTTCGGATTCATTTAATAGCCGGTTTTCGAAAGCGGTGATTTTCCGTGCCTGCGGATTTGCTGCAACAGGGGTGTACTGCGTCATCAAGGAGAGCAGGGCTTTGTGTTTGAGCTTGTGTGCAAACCACTGCAGCACTGCTTTTGAATCTTGTAGTTTTCCCGGTAGGGCTAGATGGCGAACAATCACGCCGCTCAGCATTTTGCCGAAAGGGTACCGTTCATCAGAATCAGTGATGAGCAAGGGAGAAAGAACAGACATAGCACCGATTGCGGTACAGGCGCGTTCAGGATAGTCCGGTGCGGCAAAAATCCGCAGGGCAGTGCTGCTGTCAAGGGTTTTTAAGTCCGGCAGCCAGCCGTCAACCAATCCCGCGAGTGCTTCCAGCTCCGGTACGGTTTCGTAGGCGGAAGAATTCCACACTACGGGTATGGTCAATCCCTTCCTTTTTGCCTCGCGCAGCCCGATACAGAGTGCCGGAATAGCATGACTTCCAGTAACAATATTGATGTTTTCTGCTCCTGCTGCTTGTAGTCTCAGGCAGATACCGGTAAATGTTTCCACCGTAACCGCAGCGCCCATTCCGTGTTGAGAAATTTGGAAATTCTGGCAAAAGGCACAGCGAAGGTTGCAGCCGGTGATAAAGATGGTTCCCGATCCACCGGCTCCGGTTACCGGAGGCTCTTCTCCAAAGTGCAGCCCTGCCCAGGCAATACGCAGCTCAGCGGTTTCGCCGCAAAAGCCTCGTTCGCCTATATTTCTGTTTATGCCGCAGTGTCTTGGGCAGGCTCGGCAGCACTCATATTCGGGGCAGCAAAAGTCCTGTATCACTGGCGGCACCTATTCAAATTTATGGCGTTCAACCATAACGCTCAGTAAGGTTTGAACAGTGTTCATATCGAGCGATTCAGCTGATTCGGAAATAATCATATCAAGCGCATCCCAATCTTCATCGGAAAAATCCATATCGGCACTAAAGCTCCCGTCAAAAAGTGCGAATACGGAATAGAACCAGTTCACGCCATCTTCCCGCGTGTCCAGCTGATGCGTATCCAGCCAGTGTTGTCCTGCACTTTCTGCCAATGGGAGGAGGGATTTATCATAACTACGGATGGTTTGTATAAAAAACGAGCATAATTCTTGCCGGAATGAGGAATCAGGCTGTTTTTCCATCCTCCGCTTGGCATCTGCATAAAATTTTCCTAAGATATTCATAGATATGCCACTATAAGAAAAAGACCGGTAAAAAGCAAGCTGAGTTTCTGTAGTTCCCTTGTTAAAAGCAGAAAAGTGTACTATAATTATAGAATGGCTATTAGTGGAAAACTCCCGGACATTTTGCGTACCTATGCGCTTCGTTTTAATAGTCCGTTTGTAGGTATTAGCGAGCTTGCTGAGTATTTGCATCGGTATGCTCAACGGAACATGGTAGAAAAGCCGGATTGTGCTCAATATCTTGATGTATCGGAAAGCCGGCTGATTACAGAACTGGAAGCCCTCGAGTCTGAAGGGAAAGTAGAACTTATCGATGATAAACGGAAAGGGAAAATGCTGTTTATCCCCTTCTTCTTTCTTGATAAGATTGCTCGTCAATACGATTCTATTAAAGAGAAACCTGAACTGCCCTTTCCTCTTGCAAGTGAAATTCCTCAGAATTTTTCCAAGCGCTTTCTCCGCTATATCAGAATAAATACGGATTTTACCGATCTTGAACCGGAAACGGGAAACAGCACCTTTCTCTATCAGCTTGGATTCCCTGATGACACCCCTGCGCTGATTTTTCCCGGTAACTTTTCTACCGATCAAATGCTGGATTTTGCAATTGCTAAACTGCGCTTTTTCTTTCAGAAGGATGAACTGCGGGATTTTATTCAAAAAAAACTCCTTACTGCGAATCCGGGCAAAGAGTACTCTATTAGAAAATTTATGCTTACCATTCAAGCTCATTCTTCCGAAGCAATGTATACGTTGAAAAAATCAGGCGATGTATACTTATACTGGAGCTATCTGTGTTCGGTCGTAAAGCAGGAGTTCGCTAAAAAAACAGAAAAAATGAATGATGAGATTACGATATTACAATCGATCTTTATCATTGAGTACTTGAATAATTATTATCGTAATACAACGCAGCAGTCTATACAGCGTGAAACTGCACTAAAAAATCTTGACTTGGCGCTGCAAAAACCGCCGTATTATTTTAATAAGGCGGCAATCGTTAATTTTAAAGATTCGCGCGGCGTTCCATTGCTTGGGCAGTACAGTCAGGAAGACCTTGAGCAGTTCATGCAGGAAAAAACATCGACAGACGGTGATATCGGTTTGCCGGAGCTGCTTAGTTTTAAAACCGGAGACGGTGAACGCTATTATATTATGCTGGAAAAGACTGTTCCGCTGCTTATTTCGCTCGTAAACGATAACCGGAAAAAAATTCGGGATGTGTGCTTAAAAAAGTGGTACCATCTGCTGATTCGATTTGAACAAACCGATGCAATGCATACGGATTCCGCTTTTAATGCGTTACTTAAAAGTTTATGCGCGGAATATGTCCCAATACTCTATTCATTACTTTCGGCATCGTTTATCTCGGCATTGGCAACGAATAAGCGTATTACCGAACATCAAGCAGCAGAAATACGGCGTATTTTTTCAAATGACCGACTCTTATCTTATACCGACTTATTTATGCTCAATAGACAGGAGCTCTTAACCGATACAAAGATACTCCTGCCGTTTTGGTATACCATTCCGGTTTTATCGTCTATTATTGCATTTTTTATACGTCCGCGCGGCAAGGGAAAAGATGCACCTAAGCGTGATACCGTGCAGCAAGAAAATAAAAAACTTGATCAACAGACTACTAAAAAAGTTTCTCCGCGGGAAATTGCCTATGAACTGCAATCGGAATTTGTACCGGAGGGAAAAAGCCTACAAGACTGTATTATCGAACAGCTTGATCGCTGGAACACAATCATCGATCCGGTGATTAGAAAACAAAATACTGAAGATGTCAATGCTTTTATCCGTGATCAGGTAAAACTGGCTCATAAAACACAGTCATTTACAAAACTATCCTCAGACCGTATTCATAATTTAGCAGAGGCAATTACCAGTACATCGGGACTGAGTAAGGTAAAGAATAGAGGCGCTCTGAAGCTCTATACCGAATATTATATTTTGTGGCTTGTATTACATTCAGTGTAATGCTCTTTGCGGGTTATAGGAGCTATAAAAAATTGCACTGTTTGCCTGCAAAAGGCTATCCGTTTCACTATTTTTTGTGTATTATTAGTAGCGAGTCTTAATATTGATTTTTGCAGAGAATTCGATGCCCCTGTTTTTGTCTTGAGGGGGATTATCAATGTGGATCCTAAACCGTGTGTAAGTACGGTAAAAATATATGAATATGAAGGAGCTATTTATGTCAGTATTATATCTTACAAAGGATAATTTTGATCAAACAATTACAGGCAACCCAACGGTACTTGTGGATTTTTGGGCGCCATGGTGCGGTCCCTGTAAAATGCTTGGACCTATTTTTGAAGAAGCCGCAGGAGACAATGCCGACAAGGCTGTATTTGCGAAGGTGAATGTAGATGAACAGCAAGACCTTGCTGCCCGCTTTGGTGTTACTAGCATCCCGACACTTATCACATTTAAAGATGGAAAAGAAGTAAAACGTTCACTCGGGTTTATGCCTAAGGAAAAAATAGCTGATTTGCTGTAAGCTAAGCAGAGCCTTTCAGCATGGTACAGGGATTTGTCAACATAAATATCGCCGGTATTCACAGAAATATCCCTGTACCAGTACTTTATACCCTGAATTTACTAATTTCACCGACAAGCCGGTCGATACTTTCTTTGTTTTTTCCCGTAAACGATTTTACTTCATATATCGAGTTATTAATCTTCATAAAGTTTGATGCTATTTCTTCCATCCTATTTTGAAGAATGTGTGTTACCTTGTCTAGTTTTCTCACTTCATCCATAACCTTTTCACTTCCGCTGGATATTTCTGCAGACCCTTGCTGAACCGAGTGTGTTACGGCATTTATATCTTGCATCGAGACTAGCACTTCTTTACCGGCCTTTGATTGCTCAGTCATAGAAAAGGCAACCATAGAAGCGGAGTTTTGTACTGCATCGGTATGTTGGGAAATAACGGTAAATTTTTCTACAGCCAATGACGCTGCCTTTACCAACTGATCTATTTCTGCTGTGATCATCTTTAATGTACCGCTAATTGTTTTACCTTGCGCACTCGATTCTTCTGCTAGTTTTCGTATCTCTCCGGCAACAACCGCAAAGCCTTTTCCCGCTTCACCTGCATGAGCGGCTTCGATAGCTGCATTCATTGCCAGTAGGTTTGTTTGCGCTGCTATATTCTCGATGACAGTTGAAGCTTCAAGTAAACCTCCTGATTGTTCTGCAATTTTTTGCGAAATAGTATTGGTCTCAACAAGGGTATTTTTGCCGTCGCTTGTTGCCGAAGAAAGAGACTGGAGGGCTGTGTTTGCCTTTTGTACACTCGCGGTAACTGCTTGGATATTTGCAACCATCTGCTCTACTGCTGCAGATACATTGCTAACGTCAGAGGACTGCCCTTCTATCGAAACATTTAATTCCCGTATTGATTCAATGATCTGCGCAATGGCACTGGAAGTTTCAGAAACACTGTGTGCTTGATCATCTGCGGCTCCGTGAAGACCATCGATATCCTCAGCAATCTGATTAATTGCATCTCCTGATTTTTGCATTTCCGAGAATAGATTTTCCCCAACCGCTGTCATATTTTTTGCTTCATCTTTCACTTGCTTGAATAATTCCCGCATCGTACTCGTTGTATGATTTACATAAGTGCCGATTTGTCCTATTTCATCCTTATAAGTGTCAGCCTCCGCGGTGAAATCTCCTTGAGCAAACGAACCCAATACTGTTCCCAGTCCGCTAATGCGTTTTGACATTCTTCGCGCATTCATTGCAATCAGCAGCGATACCAAAACCAGTAGAACTATTATCGCCACAATCGAGTCTAGCACAATTCCCAACACTGACGGTAAAAAATCCTGAATCGGAGCTGTTAGCACAATAGTATAAGGGAATCCCTTGGTAGCCGGTTTTTTTGCATAGATCATTTTGCCTTGCTCTTTTTCCATCCATGATCCTATATCCACATATCCTTGAATCGGCTGGGCTTCAGAAGGAATATAATCTTGTAAATGCTTACCGAATACAGCATCGTTTGATGATATGACGATGTTATCATCCGAGTCTACGAGATATAGTGTTGAATGGGCGCTCGGTACAGCCTGTTTTAAGCCCGTAACCGACGTTTCCAGCCCCAGTCCGACACCGGCAACACCAATAATCTGCTTTTGTGTTCCAAATACCTGCGCATTAATCCATAAAGCGGTAAGACCCGTTTCTTTATTTTTATTGATAAAAAAAGTGATCGGATCCTTGAGTTGCAAAGTTGTATAAAACCATGTGTCAGAATCATTTTTACTACTTAACTTTCCTACTTTCACCGCTTTATTTGCATCAGATTGGTAGTTTGCTTCCGCCTTGGCTCCGGCAACAAACACTGAAATGATATTTTCTTGCGATGCAAGGCTCTGAAAATCCCGCATTACTTCTGCCTTCAACGCTCCCTCAGGCTGTCCCTGCTCAACCCAGTTGATAAGATTATTATTCTCAGACCAATACTGTGCAGCTGAAAACCCCCTGATAAAATCTGTTTTTAAATTGATTGCCGCTGAATCGAGTATTGCCTTAGTACTTTCATAAAAACGCTGCTCGAATTTTTGGCGGACGGACAATACCATAAAGGTAAGGCTGAGTGCAGCTGTAACAAGTACGGTAATTATCATAAAAAGGCTGAGTTTAAAGCGTATTGACATCGTATTCCTCCTGATATTTTCCGGATTCACTGTCCGGACACTACTATCCTTTTGAGATTTTTTTCTAACGATTTATAATACGACGATTTGTGATATGGATATTTATAATAAGTGTACGCTGACTTATTTAAAAAGTCAAGTTTCATTTTTAATTCATCCTTCCGCTGTTTTTAGCAGCATGTTATTTTGTAATGGTTCACTCTTTATAACACTTACCTATTTTATCGCCTGCCTTCTAATAGTATCGGTGTATTTTCACTATATATTAGACCTATTCGATAACTGTGTTTTCGAATAGGTCGACGAGTTCTCAATCGCGCAAATAGCACGATTGAGAACATCGCATTTCAAGGTAACATGTTCAGAAACGGCAGTTTCCGAACAGGTTTATTTATCTACTTTAGCTGTCAAGTATAAGAGTCATTCTTAATTCATGTGGAGGGGGAATGCTTACATGCCGTGCCGGGGTCGGCGGTTTTCTTGTTTTAACAAAATCCGAACTTTGATCGCACTGCCAAGTATGTCTCCGGATAGACATACTTGGCGGGGCAGCGGCTTTAATATCTTCGTGTTGGGAGCGGAGCTTCGGGACATTAAAGCCGTCTCTCAAGTATTTTTGAATGGGTCAAAATGCGGGAATAGCCTCGGGTTCTTTCCGCAGTTCATCCAGTGCATCAGCGGGCTGTTTCCCGTTTTTAAAAACCGGCTTAAACTCAATATGTTCTGCTACAACCTTAATTTTGCTGTAGTGCTTACCGTCAGTTCCAACCCAGCGGTCTTGTTTGAGCCGCCCCACTACACGGACACCGCGTCCTTTCATGCAATTTTCCTGACACAGCTCTGCCAGCCGTGACCATGTTTCCACATCAAAAAACGATGTTTCCTGCGTTGTTTGGTCGTCCTGTTTAAAAAAGCGGTTGGATGCAATGGAAAAGAGACAGAGCGGTGTGCCCCGCGGTGTTGCTTTTACCACGGGGTCTCGTACAACATTTCCCTCAATAATCAACGAATTCAAATTGTGCATAGTATCCTCCTCCTCAAGGCAGCGGGTACAATGTGGTACATCCCCGCCTTGGGTAATAAGAGTCCCGGTCAGCTGGTTTTACAGCCGCCGGTCTCTTTTCAGTCTTGTATACTATATAGCCCGTTGATAAAGAAATGGCTAAAAATTTTTAGACTTTTTTACTTTTTTGCTAAAATTTTCAAAATTTTCCCAGCAGTTCATGGCAGATGATATACATACGCGGGATATGGAAGGGACCTTTGTACATATTTCCCTTGAGTGGTGTGGAAAGGCTGCCGTCACGGTGGAAATACCCGAACCACTCGCCGTATTCAGGATCAGGGAAGAGCTTGTGCGCATATTCGTGTGCTGTTTTGAATTGCTCAGCATACTGCTCCTTGCCGGTTAAATGATACGCCATCAGATTTGCAATAATGGCTTCGGTTTGCGGCCACCAGAACTTCATATCATGCCAGTATTCCGTTGCACTTTTACCGAGCGCATCCCGGAAGTAGATAATCCCGCCGTATTCGCTATCCCAGCCGCGCTTCCACATCCAGTCAAGCATCTGCGTTCCCAGCTTGAGGAGCTTGGCATCGTTGTTCCGGTAGCGTGCTTCGTTCATAATAAACCACGAACCTTCGATAGCGTGCCCGGGATTCAACAGCCTGCCTTCAAAGTGATCTGCTTGGAATGTTCCGTCGGGGGCGCATTGCTCCAGAACGGTTTCTAATTCAGGACGGATAAAATAGGTTTGTATTTCGGCTAAAAGCTCATCTATAAAGGCGGTAAGCGTTGCGGCTTTCTCAGGATAGGCTTTACGCAATTCCTGCGCAGTGTTTAAAAGTATCATTGGTACGCCAAAACCGCGGGATGGTGCATTTTGAGGGTCGAATTTGGGGATTAAAATACCGGGGGTATTGCGGATATGCAATATCTGTTCAAAAATCTGATACGCCCTCACCCGCATTTTTTCTGCCTCGGCTGTTTTCCCCGCCCGTGTCAATGCACGGCTATACGCTGCCATACCGACTACCGCAAAGGTCTCACTAAAAAAATAGCGGATGCGTTTAATAACCGGGCGACCGTCTTTTGTTACCCGGAAAAACATGCGTCCATCGGTATCAAAACAATGCGCCTCGATAAACTGCACGAGCGATTCACAGGCTGGTAAATATTCTTCGTGCGGTTCAACATCAGCGTAGGCTGAAGCAAGCGACCACAGCGCCCGTCCTTGAAACCATACGGATTTATCGGTATCAAGCAGGCTGCCGTCTCTATCAAGCGCTGTATAGATACCGCCGTTTTCCTTATCCATACCGTGTTTCAGCCAAAACTGCAGCACACTATCGGTGAGTCTTAGTTTATATTCGTCACGTAATTGTGCGTAATTCATAATAACTCCTGTAATCTTAGCCTTTTACCGCTCCCATGGTAATACCTTGGGTAAAGGATTTTTGGAAGATCAAGAAAATTGCGATCATCGGAATTGAGGCAAGGAGCGCTCCTGCCATTAAAACACCGTAGTTTGCCCCAAACTCCTGAGCCAATGTCGCCAAACCAAGCGGCAGCGTCAGTTTAACGCGGCTATTCAAAAATACTAACTGAGAAAAGTAGTCGTTCCAAGCAGCAATAAAGGTAAAAATCGCAAGCGCTGCAATACCGGGCTTTACCAGCGGAACGACGATGGTGGTAAATATTTTGAACTCTCCGTAGCCGTCTATTTTTGCCGCTTCAATCAACTCTGTAGGCATTGTCTGGGTAAACTGCTTCATTAAGAAGATACCGAATGGCCAACCTGCCGCAGGGAGTATACACGCTGCAAGCGTATCATGGAAGCCCCAGGAGGAAACCAGCTGCACCAACGGAATCAGGATAACTTGTTTAGGCAAGGACATCGCCGCAATAAAGATCCAGAACACTGTTTTCACACCGACAAAACGTTTTTTTGCCAGCACATATCCTGCCGACGTTGCCGTTGCACATACCAGCAGCATTGTTAAAATCGCGATAATAAACGAGTTACTAATCCACCGCGTTGTCGGCTGCTTAAAAAGATCAATAAAGTTGATAAAAGTCGGCTCTTTTGGGAACCATTGCGGAGGGAATGCAACCGCTACCAGCTGCTGCTTAAATGCTCCGGTGAGTATCCAGTAAAAGGGGAAGATAAAAAATACCGTCAGAGCCGTTAAAAACGTATAAATGATGATATTTGCAAAAAGAGACTCTTTATTTTTTTGTAACTGTGAACCCATCATAATCTGCCTCTCCTAATAATCAACTTCTTGACCGAAAATCTTATATTGCATTGTAGAGATCAATACAATACAAACCCCAAGCACCATCGCCATTGCAGAAGAATAGCCGAACTGGTACAGCGTAAATGACCGTTCATATACAAGGTACATGATGGTCGATGTGGCAAAATTCGGACCGCCGGCGGTGAGTAACTGAATGAGCGAGAAACATTGGAATGAGTTGATGGTAGAAATAATCAGAATATAGAGCGTTGTAGGCAGCAGCGCCGGCCATTTAATATAGCGGAACACCTGCCAGTTGCTTGCCCCATCAATCTCCGCTGCCTCGATCATACTGGTAGGAATATTTCCCAACGATGCGGTATATAATACAATCGGCTGTCCGACAGATGTAGTCAACAAAACTGCGGTAACTGCGCCGAGTGCATAGGTAGGGTCTCCAAGCCAGGCAATAGGTTCTTGGATAATGCCTAAGAACATCAGTACATAGTTTAAAATACCGTAGAGCGGATGGTATATCCAGCCCCATACAACGGTGATGCTAACAATGGAAGAAACGGCGGGAAGATAAAAAACGCCGCGGAAAAACGACCGCACTGCAGGCTTTTTAGTGTAGATATTTGCTGCAACAAAAATTGAAAAAATCAAGATGAGCGGAACGGTTCCTACAACAAGAATAAATGTGTTAAGTAACGATTTTAAAAATACGGGATCTTGAAAAAGACGTATATAATTTCCTAAACCGATAAACTTAAATTTACGCAATCCATAGTCAAAAAAACTAACGTATATTCCTCTAAAGATAGGGAATAATACAAAAATGGCAAAGAAAGCAAAAGCAGGCAGCAAAAAAATATAGGCAACAATAGTTTCCTGTTTAAGCTGTGGGCTTAGTTTTTTTACTCGAGGTATAGTCATGGGTATATCTCCACAATAAGGTGGTGCAGCCGGTTTTCATACCCTTCTATTACGGCTCAATAAGCGCCGGGGCATCAAACCCTTCCGCACGAATAAAAAAAGAATACCGCACATAGACGCGCGGTATTCCCGGGATGTCTCAAAAGCCGCTTAAGGTTTTGGACAGCCCCTTGGTTTTATTTTATGTTATTCGATTGTGTAACAAAGGTGTCGAGCGTTTTTTGTGCATCTTGACCATTCAACAGAGCCTGCATTGCCGGGAACCAGTATGTCCGCATTTCGGTAAAGCTCGGTACTGTGTTGTAGAATGCACCAAAGAATTTCACTGCATTAGCATTCCACTTTTGCTCGTCTGTTTTGAGCTGAACCTTGATCTTGCTGCTTACCGGGAACAGACCGGTTGCTTCAATAACTTTCGGCGCCCATTCGGGATCGGTTGCGATAAAGTGTGCTAATTTCTTTGCAGCCATGATCTTTGCCTCATCTCCGTTATTGAATACACAGGTACCGCCTACGATAAACTCAAGTACAGGATTGCCTGCATCGTTCGGGAAGGGCATAAAGATAGAAGTAAATTTTTTGCCGTTGTAGTTGATTTTAGATTCGTTGATGCGTTCAAGCTGCAATGAATACAAAATGGTGCTTGCTGCATTGGAAGAACAATACATATCAATTGCATCGCCAGCCTGCAAAGCAGAACCGTTCATCATCCAGCCTTCTTTTACTGCATTTTGCAGCCACTGAGCATTCTTAACAGCATTTGCATTGTTAAAGGTATATTTTGTCAGATCCTTGTTCATCAGCGGGGCATTCCCATAGAGGTTCACCATAAATGCACGGGTGCCCTGATCTCCACCCTGGGACTTTGCGTAGAACACAGCCGGAACCTTTCCTGCGGGCAGTTTTTCTTTTAATGCCTTCAAAAGGTCTTCGTACTGCTTTAATGTCCACGTTCTATCCGCAGTTTTGTACGGAAGCATGTCCAAAAGACCTAAGTCTTCAAGCATTTCTTTATTGAAAGCCATCATAAAGCCGCCTGAGTGTACCGGGTACATATAGAACTTGCCGTCTGCGCCCTTCGATGCTGCCAAAGGACCTGCTGCCAAATTGGCTTTTTCCATACCGACTACATCATCAAGCGGAGCAAGGATGCCGTCATTACCCCAAGCGATAACACGTCCGGGTGCGTCATAGGTAAAGTCAGGCGCTGTGTTGGACGCAATAGCGGTGGTAATTTTAGCAGGACCGTCTGCATAAGAAATCATTTCGAAGTTGACTTTAATACCAGGGTTTTTTGCCTCGAATGCGGCAATTAAGTTCCGTTCAAAGTCTCCTTCTCCGCCGAAGTTCGGGAACTCCCACCACGTGATGGTAACGGGACCATTGCTGCTTGCTGCAGCATTATTATCACTTCCGCCCATTGCAAAAACAGCGGAAGTCAGCAGTGCAAATCCAAGCACACAGCTGAGTAGTTTTTTCATGAGAATCCTCCTCAAATGTTTATATTATAAATACTACGCGGTAAACATTGTTTTGTCAAATCTTTTTTTATCGTTACGATAGATATTTGATTAAAAAGCAGCTTTATCGAGTATTTTTATTCGTGCCGAAGGTTAAGGCTCATAACTCACACCGGGGGTGTTAATTCAACCGGAACTATTTGCCGTTTTCCACTATTTTGAGTACATTTTATCTGCCTTTGAATATAAAAATACGAAAGGCTCACAAGCGGCGGCGTTTATTTTTCAATATGTTGCATAATAATATTGCATAATAGCGGCAATAAACAGTTTGACCCGCTTACAAATAAATCTGAGGGAATTCTCTAAATAGTGAAGTGTTTAGCAGTTCCCGTATTAATTTGAGGTATAGCATGGCAAAGTATGAGTTTCAAACGGAAGTTAATCAGCTGCTCCATCTGATTATCCATTCTCTGTATTCAAATAAGGAAATATTCCTGCGGGAGCTGGTGTCAAATGCGTCGGATGCGCTCGATAAGCTGAAATATCTGACCGTATCGGATGCCGCGTTAAAAAATCTCCAGTTTAATCCCCGTATCGATATTAGTTTTAACGAAGATGCCGCAACACCAACGCTGACTATCCGCGACACGGGTATCGGTATGAACGATGAGGACATCAAAAACAACCTCGGTACGATCGCCCGCTCCGGCACCAAGGCGTTTTTGGAGCAGCTTGCCGCGGAAGATAAAAAAGACTCCAACCTGATCGGACAATTCGGTGTCGGTTTTTATTCAGCCTTTATGGTTGCATCTAAAATCGAAGTAATTTCTAAAAAAGCAGGCGAAAATACCGTATGGAAGTGGATTTCCGACGGCAAGGGCGAATATGAACTAGAGCAAACCGATGATTCGGCATTCCCGCTCATTGATGATGTTCCCGAAGGGGCAAGCGGTACCTGCATCACCCTGTATCTGAACAATGAAGATTCCGAATTTGCAAGCCGCTGGAAGATTGAAGACATTATCAAACGCTATTCGGATCATATAGCCTTCCCGATTTACCTCCATTATATTCACAAAGAATATGATGATAAGGGCAATGAAAAATCGCAGGCGGCAAAGAGCGAGCAGATCAACGATGCAAGTGCGCTGTGGCAAAAACCGAAATCTGAGCTGAAAGACGAGGACTACAAGAATTTTTACAAATCGATTTCGCACGATTCTAAGGATCCGCTCCTGTACATCCACACCAAGGCGGAAGGCACGCAGGAATACACCACGCTCTTTTATGTTCCGGCAAAGGCGCCTTTTGATATGTACCATGCCGACTACAAGCCCGGCGTAAAGCTCTTTGTAAAGCGAGTGTTCATTACGGAGGACGAAAAAGAATTGCTGCCGGTGTATCTGCGGTTTGTGCGCGGTATTATCGACAGTGAAGACCTGCCGCTCAATGTCAGCCGCGAAATCTTGCAGCAGAACCGTATTTTAAACAATATCCGCTCAGCATCGGTAAAAAAGCTTTTGGGCGAATTTAAAAAGCTCGCGGAAAATGATAAGGAAAAATACGAAACCTTTATCGCCGAATACAACCGTCCGTTAAAAGAAGGTTTGTACAGCGACTATGAACACCGCGACGAGCTTTTGGAACTGATCCGCTTTAGAACAACGAATGAGGAAAATACGTGGACGAGCCTTGCCGACTATGTACAGCGGATGAAGGAAGGGCAAAAGGCGATTTACTATATCACCGGCGGCGATGAAAAGGCGCTGAGGCAGTCCCCGCACTTGGAAGCATACAAGGCGAAGGGCTTTGAAGTGCTGATTATGCCGGATGAAATCGACGATATTGTAATTCCCTCTGTCGGCAAGTATAAGGATTGGGAACTCAAGGCTGCAAACCGCGCCGGCTCCGACGAAGAGCTGAGTACTGACGAAGAAAAAAAAGAAGCAAAGCAGAAGGAAAAGGACTTTAAGCCGATTGTCGAAAAGATTAAAAACGCGCTCGGCGATGCGGTAAAAGAAGTACGCCTTTCCAAGCGGCTTGCCGACTCACCTTCGTGTATCGTAGTGGACGAAAACGATCCGAGCTTACAGATGGAGCGCATGATGCGGGCAATGGGGCAGCAGCTCCGCGGCGAGGTAAAGCCCATTTTGGAAATCAATGCGGAACACCCTATCCTGCAGCGGCTCAAGGATACCGATGACGAAGCGCTCATTGCCGACACCGCATTTGTGCTGTTAGATCAGGCGCTGCTGCTGGAAGGCAGTACGCTCAAAGACACCGCCGACTTTGTAAAACGCTTGAACAAGCTGCTTGCACGGTAACGGTAAAAAAAATCCCGATAGAAAGACTCTCTTTCTATCGGGATTATAGCCTCAAGCTCTCTGGACATGGTTTTAAACCGCAACGCAGCTTGTCTGCGTTGTCGGCTTTGAAAACGGTGTTATGCGAATACAGCTTGTCTTTGCGTTAATACACCACGTTCTTTTTCTGAATTCTTTGCAAGAAGATATACGCAATATTGGTTCATACTTACTCCTTCCTTTTTAGAATCTTCGGCAAGAGTCTTATGTAAAGATTTTGGAATACGCAGCTTGAATTGACTGGAATAAGAATCTACACTTTCCGGTTCTGCAATTTCAATATTTTCTTCAATGGCAGCCAAGAACCACTCCTTTTTTGCATCTTCTATATTATTAACCACATCAGAAATTGTTGAACCGCATGTTATACAACCAGGGAGGTCTGGATATGAAGCTACAAAACCTAATTCTTCTGAATCCGGAACAATTTCCAGTTTATATGGCATTTTCATATATTCATCAATTGTTTTCATATCAGTCCTCCTTTCCCTTGTGCTCATCTTCTGATTCTACAACCTCTTTTACCATTCGTACATAAACAATTTTTATCGGTTCATGTTTTGGAATGGTAATCGGATTACAACCATCTTTCCGAAAAGTATAATGACTGCTTCCTTGTTTTGGCTGTGTCATTCTATAGCCGTAACTTTGTAGAACTTTCTTGAGTTCTGCAAAACGCATATCTTTATCAAGAGATAGTATTTTAGCCAGCAGTTTTTCCCATTGAGCCACGGCTTTATTATAAATGGGGTTATATATGGTGTCAAGCAAATGTATTTTTAGAAAGATTAAAATACAGTATATTCTCCAAAGCGTAACATTTGCTTCCATTTTTTTTAAGCAAATTTGGTTTGCTGGAAAAACAGTACTTATCCCTTATATACTATCGCCACTATTTCTCCTAAAATAACCAGCCAGGCGGGCTGTGCGTATAACTGCCGCTTAACCTGCATTGCCGCAAAGGCAATGTCAGGTTGAAACGGGTGTTAGGTTCTTCTGTAATCTGACAAAATGTTATTTAAATCTCTTTTCCCATATGAAATATGTATTACCGTTGCAATCTCTTTTTCCACGACATAAAAGATAGAATAATTACCTATAGAAAAATAATGAACTCCCATCGAATACCAAGGCTCGTGCGGGTAAAGATGGTAGCTTTTCGCCATAAAACTCAAATTATCTATAGCTGCATAAAGTCTACTTAAAACAGCATCTGCATTAATTTTCGATTGTAATTCATTTAAAATATAACCATAAATCTCTGCTATATCATTTTTTGATTGATCTGATAAAACTACTTCCATTATGCAAACCGACTTTCTATTTCTGTAAAAGCTTCTCTAATAGGAGTAACACGACCTTCCTTCATATCATCAAATCCTTTTTGCATTTTCGCTTCAAATTCTTTATTGGATTCAATTAAGAGACTCTGATCTTCCTGTGCATATTGATAAAAAAGAAAATCAAGATATTTTGAGACATCGCCGAGACAAGATTCTGGTAAAGTTTTTATCTGTTCGATAACTGTTGCATAGGACATCAGATCCCCCTTATTTAGGATACTTTAACATATTTTCCGAAAGAGTTCTATAAATAATACTAAAAATCACAGGGGTTTCGCATTACAACTATAAACTCATAGTTTATAATAACTTCTACGCTTTACGTTTTTATTATATTTTATAACAAGTTATTATTATACAATGATTTAGATAGTTATAATACCGAATCTATAGATAAACTTAGCACACCATATCATTATTTGTTTTACCTATCAGTAAATTTTAAGACATGAGAAAAATCTATGGTAATATTCCAACAGGTGCCGCTTTGCGGCATCAACCTAACATATCTTATGCCTCGCCTCGATAATGTAATATCGGAGTGGGGGCATCGCAAATAAAAAGTGATGTATTTGCCGGATACTCATGCAATCATTTGGTAAAAATCCCGATAGAAAGACTTTCTTCCTGTCGGGATTACAGCCACATGTACTGAAACAGCACTCAAAAGAATATCCTGTATATTATTTTTCAGGCTGGTGTGCTGCTTTTATTCGTGCGATGGATTAATACTCACAAGCCGCGTCGGGGATGTTGATTCTGCATTCCCGGCGCTCGCTGTCATTACATCCAATGATAGGCGTTCAATTTTTTAGAGCTTTTCTTTCCAGTTATGAATGTTATGAACGCGGTTTATAACAAATACTGTACAAACAGGCAACGAAAAATGCACCGCCTATGATATTTCCCAGTGTTACAGGAATAAGATTATGCACAAAAAATGTATGCCAATTGAGCGATGCAAGCATTTCTGCGGAGAGCTTTGATGCCGCGGCATATTCCGGAATAACTTTAGCCATAATACCGGCAGGAATATAGTACATATTCGCAACACTATGTTCAAAACCGGAGGTAATAAAAAGCCAAATCGGAAAAAAAGCGCCCAGCATTTTACCGGTCATATCCTTTGCACCATAGCACAGCCAAACCGCAAGGCACACTAGCCAATTGCAGAGTATTCCTAAAAAAACAGCTTGCATAAACGTGAGTGAGACCTTTGAGTACGCAATTTTGATGGTGACTCCTCCTAAGAGATGAGCCCCATGGGATAGCTGACCGCTTTTTACAATAAGGAACGCAATAAAAATTGATCCAGCAAAGTTTCCGGCATATACGGTAAGCCAATTTTTTGCCATAGCCAGAAAAGAAACTTTTTTATCCATATAGGCAGCGGTTATTAAATTATTTCCGGTAAAAAGCTCTCCTCCTGCAAGCAGCACAAGCATAAGCCCCACGGGGAAAATCAGTCCGGCGATACATTTACCCAAACCATACAGTTCCGGCTTTATCAAGAAGCCAAATGCCGCCATGTTGGAACCTTCTGAAGCAAAAGCGATAAATGCTCCTGCCATAAAGCTCAAGATCAGCTGCTTGTACAACGGATTCCCAGCTTTTATAATCCCCTTTTCAATGGTAACCGCCAGTATTTCATGCGGATCGTAATAAAGTTTTCCAGTCATAATGAGCAATGATAATAACCATATTTTAAATTAAGTAAAGTATACTTTTTTATACAATTCGGCAGAAGAGCTGATTTTCCGGTTTGCCTCAGGGTATTCGGTATTACGGTAACAGAGAGGGTGGACATCTCTAAAAACTTGGTTAGATTTTCAGAAGATGCCACATCAGCAAAGCTGATAACAAGTCTTTACATTGTTATGACCGTAAAAACCGCCACAGATGGCGGTGGTTCTACGCAGTAGCGATATTTCGGCAAATATGTATACTGTTCATTTTACCTTGACAAAATAAGAGTTTCTATCATAAAGTAAATTGGCAATTTGCCGGAAAATAATGTTTTAGGGAGTCTTCGCAATGAAACAACTGAAATTTTTACGATTATTCACATGCGTATCGGCTTTGGCTGCGATGATGCTGGTATCATGTACCAGTACGCCGCAAGGAGAATCTGCTCAGTCTGCAGAGAATTGGAAACCGTATGATAAAAACGGTGAAATGATTAGAACCGACAGAAATGCAAGTGGTAAAGTCGGTGTTGTGTCTACCAGTAAGGTTGAAGCAAGCAGAATAGGAGCGGAAATTTTAAGAAAAGGCGGTAATGCGATCGACGCTGCGGTTGGCGCAGGCTTTGCGCTCGGTGTTGTTGAACCGAACTCTTCCGGTTTAGGCGGCGGCGGTTTTATGTTAATCAGAATTGCCAAGACCGGAGAAACCGTTTTTATTGACTTTAGAGAGCGCGCTCCGCAAAAGTCATCACCTGAGATGTGGACTGTCGGCGCAGACGGAAAGGTTGTGGGAAATCAGAAACTGGAAGGCGGAAAGGCTGCTGCTGTTCCGGGAGAGGTTGCCGGTCTTTTGTATGCACTGGAAAACTACGGAACAATGACACGGGAACAAGTCATCCGTCCAGCTGCTAATCTTGCAAAAAACGGATTCTATGTAACCCCCACCTTATCGAACGACATGAAATCTCAATTCGACAAATTGGAAAAATATCCTGAATCGGCAAAGGTCTTTTTGAATAAAGAAGGACTGCCCTACGAAGTGGACGATCTTTTTACAAACCCCGATATGGCAAAAACCTTGGATATCATCATCAAGAATGGAAAAGACGGATTCTACAAAGGCGAGGTTGCAGAAGCCATTGTAAAGACGCTTAATAAGTATGACGGGCTGTATACAATGGAAGATTTGGCAAATTACAAGCCCTTGGTACGGCAGCCGGTTAAAGGTACCTATCGCGGATATGAAATTATTTCTTCACCTTCTCCCAGCTCAGGCGGTGCAATCGTTATTGAAATTCTCAATATTTTGGAAAACTTCGATGTCGGTTCGTTAAAAGTAAACTCACCCGAGTATCTTCACCTGTTCTCAGAAGCATACAAACTGGCGTATGCGGACAGAGCAAAGTACATGGGCGACAGCGACTACACACCGGTTCCAATGAAGGGCTTTGTATCTAAAAAATATGCAAAGGAAATTGCAAAGGACATCGACCTTAAAGTATCACATGAAAGCAAAGCTCATGATCCGTGGCTCTATGAATCTGAAGATACTACTCACTACTCCATCGCTGATAAAGAAGGTAACATGGTGGCAATTACCAAAACCGTTAACGGTTTGTTTGGAAACACCGTTGTAGTTGACGGCTATGGATTTGTTATGAATAACGAGATGGATGACTTTGTACTCGGTGCAGGACACCCCAACTCGGTAGCTCCTAACAAAACACCGCTGAGCTCTATGTCTCCGACTATCGTATTAAAGGATGGCAAACCCTTTATGGTACTGGGTTCACCGGGAGCAACAAAAATTATCAGCACGGTATCGCAGGTTATCAGTAGAGTAATCGACCACAAGATGGGTATGCAGGAAGCAATCGACACCCCGCGTTTGTGGGACAATACCTCTAACAAGATCAATGTTGAAACCCGTATTTCCGATGAAACCATCAAGCAGCTTGAAGAAATGGGGCACAAAGTAAACAAGACCTCCGAGTGGGATAGAGGCATGGGTTCCGTACAGGGCGTACTGTATAAGTCAAACGGAATGCTTGAAGGCGGCGCTGATCCGAGAAGAGACGGCAAGGCATTAGGACTCTAATTGTTTATACAAAGCCATTTGGTTTTAAGCAGGGTATTTTCCAAAACCGCTTGTGATTTGGAAAATACCTCAAAATTATGCTAAGGAGTGTAAAATAAAAGCCGTACAAATGGCACGGCTTTTATTTACCCTAGTTTGCTCAAACGCAAACTAGTATATCATCTGCACGTTCTCACTTCGTTGCGAACGTGCGTAAAAAGTCAATCGAAAGTTCATACTTTCTTCTTGACTTTTTATGGGAGATAAGACACATGAAGAAATTATTTGTTACCCTCGTATTTTTATTGTCGGCATTGGCGCTTTTTGCTGCCCAGTTTGAAAAGCCTGCTACACTGACCTCCGTTGGACAGAGCGCCGATGTGCAGATGGTAAAAGCTCTCTTAAAAAAAGCAGGTATTGAAGCAAAGTTTGATGCATTGATCACTGATGCAGGTTTGAAGGATGAAAAAACCCTCGTGCTGGCAATCGGCGGCAGCTCCAAGGGATTGGGAGCTGCAGGGATAAAGGCAGAGGATGAGCTTGCCCGCGCAGAAAAGCTGATTAAAGCAGCAAAAGCAAAAAACATTAAAATTATTGGTCTGCACATTGGCGGCGAAGCACGAAGAGGAGAACTTTCTGATAAGTTCGTAAAGGTTGCGGCTCCTTACTGCGATTACTTAATTGTTGTCAATGAAGGAAATAAGGACGGTCTTTTTACCAAAACAGCTGCCGAAAAAAAAATACAGCTGGAGACTGTTCCCAAAATCACCAATGCTGTTGAGCCTTTAAAAAAGCTTTTCCAGTAAACTGTTCAGCAACCGCTCAAAATAGCAATTTTGAGCGGTTGTCTTTTTGTGCGGAATTTTTCTAAAATCCCGCACGCTTTATTTTTAGCAAAAGGGTAATTGCATCAAGTAAAGAAATAAGAATAGCAGAATAAGGAGGTTGGGCAACCATTTGAGTTGCGCAGCAGCGAAATTCTGGTTGAACAGCCTCCTTATTCTGCGGGGGCACAGAAACAGCTTGATGAAATTACCCTGTAGAGGAATTGTATGTCAATTGAGTTGATATTATTTTTAGCGATGATTGCAGTTTTTGCAATCTCCTGCTTTACATTCAAATTACCGGTTAGTTTAGCGATGGTACTTGCGTCTATAACAGGAACCCTTATTGCCGGTAAAGGCATTCCTATTCGCCATTTGGTTGAAGGAATGTTTGGATATTTAGATACCATTTTGGTGATAGCAACCGCTATGGTTTTTATGAAGGTTATTCAAGAAATCGGAACGCTTAATGCGCTCAGCGCAACTATCATTAAACGATTCCACAAAACACCGTGGCTGCTTTTAATCCTGCTTATGTTTATTTCGATGTTCCCCGGTATGATCACCGGATCTTCTACCGCATCGGTATTGACTGCAGGAAGTATTGTTGCTCCGGTTTTGCTGCTTATCGGTATTCCGATGGTAGAAACCGCAACGATTATTGCACTGGGCGGCTTATGCGGTATGATCGCACCTCCGGTCAATATCCCTGCGATGATCATCGGCGGCGGTATTGATATGCCGTATGTCGGTTTCACTATTCCGCTGCTTTTGTTGACCGTACCTGTTGCTATTTTCTCTGTTTTGTTCTTAGGCTTAAAGCACGTAAAGAAAATCGATTATGATACGCTCAAGAATGAAATAGACTTTTCCGCCATCAATCAATACGGATTTAGACTCTATCTTCCCATTCTTATCGCACTGTTTTTGATGACCATGGATAAGGTTCTGCCGAATATTTTCGGGCTTGGAATGCCGCTTATCTTTATCATTAGTGCTGCGGTGGGGGCTTTTTGCGGTAAGAAAATCAATTTCTTTACAGTGTCAAAAAATGCAATCAGCGAGAGCTTACCGGTTATGGGCATATTGATGGGTGTCGGAATGTTTATCCAAACCATAACACTCACCGGTGTGCGGGGCTTTATTGTTGTGAACAGTTTAAGCCTGCCGCCGTCATTGGTTTATATCGCTATGGCAATAACAATTCCTTTGTTCGGCGCTGTTTCGTCATTTGGCGCATCCTCTGTGTTGGGTGTTCCCTTCCTTATGGTCTTCTTGGCAAAAAACCAAATCATCACCGGTTCTGCAATATCGTTTATCGCAGCGCTGGGAGATTTAATGCCCCCGACAGCGCTTGCCGGTATTTTTGCCGCGCAGATTGTCGGTATGAAAGAGTACACACCGGTGTTAAAGAAATCGCTGATCCCGGCGCTGGTTATCATCATCTATTCTATTGTGATGATTATCTTCTCAAAAGAATTAGCGGCGCTCATCTATTAAGCCGGAAAGGAGCACTATATGATGATGTATATCTATTTAGCCATACTGCTCTATGTGCTGGTAATGGTTGTAGTCAATCTTGTCACAGAAAAAAGTATAACGAAGCAATTAAATGCTGCGCTTGTTATTATCCCGCTTATTCTCAGGCTTTTATTTATAAAATAACGGAGGAAAACAATGAAAGGATCAAAAATAACCGGCATTATTCTAATTGTTTGTGCGCTGGGTATTGCCTTTGCTGCAGGGCGGGAATTTTTAAAAACGCGGGAGCAAGAGCCGATTGTAAAAGGCGAAGGGGTTACCTCAATGCAGCGTTTGAGCGACTACCTTCCGGCGCTGAAAGGTACGCGGGGTGATAGCGATGTCTATGTGCTGCAGGGAGCAGAGCCGGGAGGCAGCGTATTGATTTTGGGAAATACGCACCCGAATGAACCATCCAGTTTTTTAACAACCGTACTGCTTATCGAAAACTTGAAAGTTGAAAAAGGTATGGTGTATATACTCCCGCGGGCAAATGCCAGTGCGCTTTCTCATAACGATCCGCAGGAAGGCTCTCCGCAGCGCTATACCATTAAGACCCCTTACGGTGAACGCTGGTTTAGGTTCGGCTCCCGTGCGACAAACCCGCTTGACCAATGGCCGGATCCCGATGTGTATATCCATGCAGCGTCCGGGCAAAAGCTGTCTGGGAATGAAACTCGCAACTTAAACCGGGCGTATCCGGGCAGACCTGATGGAACCTTTACGGAAAAAGTCGCATTCGCCATCACTGAAATGATCAAGAAAAACGACATCAATATGACGATTGACTTGCATGAAGCATCGCCTGAATATCCTGTCATTAACGCAATTGTTGCGCACGAGCGGGCAATGGCGATTTCTTCGCAGGTTGTTATGAATATGGAGTTTGAAGACATCCAGATCGGACTTGAACCTTCCCCTGCAACTCTGCACGGACTTACGCACAGAGAGTTGGGCGATTACACGAACACGTATGCAGCTCTCATGGAGACAGCGAATGCCTCACAGGGACGGCTCCGGGGTAAGACTGACGAAAACCTCGTACTTACCGGAAAAGACCCGATGTATGTAAAAGCTCAAAAAATCGGACGGCTGTTCGTTCCCTATGATGAGAATGGGCATCCGATCGAAGAGCGGGTAGGACGGCACTTAACCGGTGTTGTCCAGCATATTGAGGTTATGGGGGAAAATGAACCGGAGAAGGAAATCCTTCTGGGCGGATTGCCTTCGTATGCAGATATCCTGCAAAACGGTGTAGGAGCCTACTTAAAAGAAGTAAAAGAATAACCTGCTGTTTGGTTAAAAAGAGGGAGCAGGGCAACCGCACGAGGAATAGACCTATTCAGAAACGTAAGACCCGAGCAGGTTTAATAGGTGCGGTTGCCTTTCTGTCATTAAAAACGTGAAATAGCAATCGCGATGCTCTCTATAGGGGATTCGCTTGGTGCTATTTGTAACATTCCCGGTCTTTCTTTCACAGAAATCGAATACTCACAAACCTCGTTACACATTCCGCATCTGTTCTCTGATTCGTACGGGGGAATGCTCATATGCCGTATCTCCAGCGCTTTTGCAAATAGATGGCGTAGATACAAGGAGTTTAGCAAAAAAGTACCGCAGGCACGCTCAAGAATGTACCGCCTGTACATTCTTTAGCTGCGAGTTCGCAATGCGAACTCGATTCGGCTTGGAACCAGCGGTATCCGTGACAAGTTCAAAAATTGACCTCCTTGTCAATTTTTGAACGCGAGTTTTTGCTGCGCA